>JALRHE010000425.1 GCA_023253235.1 Steroidobacteraceae bacterium | reverse complement strand
GCTCGAAGAGGGGAAGGTCTCCCAACCCCGACTCGCCATGGACATGACCGGCTTCTATAGGACTTCTTTTGAGCGGACGCTCACATCCGGCATAAATGGGCACATCCTCGCGCAAGGCGATCTCCCGCAGGATGCCAGCGTTGCGTGCCGTGAGCTTGGCAGACACGTTACCCGCAACCGTCGTGATCCCGAGGATCTTTAGCGCATCGCGTGCAGCGAAGGCCAACAGCAAAGCGACGCCGTCGTCGACCCCGGGATCGCAGTCAAAGATAACCGTTGTTTGACTCATGCCCTGCTACCGTGGCAATCAGCCCGGCAGTGAATCCCACCAGCTTTCCATGCGGCGACGCATGGCAGCATCGGGCAGCATCCCTCGCGCGGCCGCGAGATTGTCCTCGAGATTGGCAAGCCGTGTCATGCCGGGGATCGCGCAAGTCACGGCCGGATGCGAGATGACGTACTTCAAGAACAGTTGGCCCCAGCTCTTCACGCCGATTTCGTTGGCCCAGCCGGGCAGTTCCTGACCACGTACCCGCGAAAACAGATTGCCGTCACGTCGTCCACCGAAGGGCAAGTTGATCAAGACCGCCATCCCACGATCGGCCGCGAGCGGCAGCAGCTCATCGCCTGCGCCACGATTGCCGAGCGAGTAGTCGATCTGGATGAAATCGAGCGCTTCGTTTTTCATGATGCTCGTCATTTCCGCGTATTGAGCATCTTGCGAGGTGGTGATGCCGACATAGCGGATCTTTTTCGCTGCGACTTGCTCGCGCAGCAGCGGGAGCAGCACCGCAGTCCCGACGAGGTTGTGCACCTGTACGAGATCGAGCGTCTCGGTGCGCAACATACGGAACGAGTTATCTAGCATCGCGATACCTTCTTCGCGAGTACCGCCGCGCGCCGTCACTTTGGTGGCGAGGAAGATCTGACGCCGATTGCCGATCTCGCCGATCAGCTCACCGAGTGTCTGTTCGGATTCTCGGTATGAAGGAGCGGTATCGATGACGCTCGCGCCGCCAGCCGTGAGTGCGGCAATGACTTCGCGTCGAGCTGCGCGCTCCTCGGGCGTCTTTGGGCTGTAGTTGTTCGTGCCGAGTCCCACGACGGGCAGGCGCTCGCCACTTTTCGGAATGGCTTTGCGAATCAAGGGCGAGGCAGCAGAGGCGCCGCAGGCTGCAAAAGCCAAGCCCAGTTGCATGGCAAGACGTCGGTCGATCTTCAGCATGTTCAGGCTCCTGCTCGAATCAAGTCCATGGGGGTCTCGCGCACGGGGTCGAGCTTCGCTGCATTGCAGAGCGCCCAAGCCAGACACAGATTCGAGCTGATTACCGGTGGGTAACGGCGATGAGTCTCGTCTCGATACCAATCGTGAAGCGCGCGCAGCGTCGGCATACCCGTGCCACTGATGACGACGCATTGCGCCCCATCGAGCGAGAGGGCGTCAAGACCCCGCCTCGCATCCTGGCTGGTGAGTTCGTAAATGGCATGGGTATCGGTCAGTGCGGGATCTACCCGAGCCGTATCGGTCAGCGTCATGCCGGCTTCGCGCCAATACCGATAACCTTCTTCGGCGAGACTCTGCGGGTAGGGCGATACGAGTGCGATGCGATCGACCCCCAACACTCGCAGCGCTTGCCGGATCGCTTGGGCGGCTGTGATCACCGGGATACGCGTCGAGGCGGCGGCGGTCAGCTCATCCTCGCGCGCGGGCGTCACCCGATAGCTCGAACCCGTGCAGCCGTAGCCGAAGGCGGTGAGATCGAGCGTGCCGAATTGCGCGAGCGCCTGCGGCATGTGGTGGATGTAGTGATCGAGTCGCTCCTCGACTCGTGCAGCGGGATGCACAAGTCGAGTTGCGTAGAGCGCTGCGCCTTCGGGCAGCAGGGCGCGAAGCTCGGGCTCGACGGTCGGATTGGCTTGCGGCACCGCAACGCCGATTCGCGCGCGGTGACCGTAGTCTCGTCGGGGCGACTCTACTCGCAGAGGCTTTCCAGATAGCCCTGCGCGACCGGCGACAGGCGCTTCATCGCGAGCGCTCGAGCTTTGGGCGCATCGAGCAAATGCTCGAGCGGCCCGGAGACGAGCATGCGCAGAACCTGCGGGTCCTTACGCGAGACGGCAGCCATCTTGTTGAGTACGGTGAAGCCGCGGTAGATCTTAGAGCGCGGCGCGCGGCGATTTTCGATGGAACGGGCGAGGTACTGACCGAAGCGGGAGTAGAGGAAGTAATCGTCATCCCCTACGTGGAAACGCGCTTCAGCGAAGAAGTCCGGAAAATTCTTCTCTAGGTATTGGTTAACCTTGAGCAGACGGGGTCCAGGGTCGTTGTCTTGCGACGCTGATAACTTCTTCATTTCTTTCTTGCCACACCTCCAAGGGGTCCAGACCACCATTTCTGGGCGTCACGGGCGGTACCACACCCCGCAACGCGCGCGAAAAGTAAGGCACAACTTCGGCGAGTGCAATACCTTGGGCGAAAATTTTCTGATCACACTTTCCGACCACGAGGATGGGCAATGTCCGAGCCGCGCGATCTAGTGCCGACACTGGCCAGTTTCAGCCCTGCACTGCGCGTCCTGGTGTGGGGCGCGAGCGGTGGTATCGGCGGTGCCTTCGTGGCTGCACTCGAGGCAAATCCGCGCGTTGCCACGGTCATGGCGGCATCGCGCAAGGCCGCGTCGCCTTGGCGTTTCGACTTGGAAGACGAGGCCTCCATCGCGGCGGTGGCCCAGGCCGCGGCAGCAGAGGGCCCGCTCGATCTCGTGCTGGTCGCAACCGGGGTATTGCTGCCGAACCCCGAGAAGAGCTGGCGGCAGCTGGACCCCAGCGTGCTGAGTCGAGCCTACGCGATCAACGCTATCGGACCGGCTCTCATCGCCAAGCACACGCTCGGCTTGCTACGTCGAGATGCGAAGTCCGCCTTCGCCTGCATCTCGGCTCGAGTGGGATC
>JALRHE010000376.1 GCA_023253235.1 Steroidobacteraceae bacterium | reverse complement strand
CGTACACCGACGAGGCACCGTCCTTCAAAAGTTCGGTGCGCTGCACGATCGAAGTCGGGATGACGTTCAAGTCGGCGGCCGCGAGCTGACCGCGCGAGCCGGCCGGCGAGAGGCGACGACCGTTCAACAACACGAGCGTGCGCGAGGAACCGATGCCGCGCAGTGCGACGGTGTTCGCACCCGGACCGTTCTCGGTCACGAAGCCCGTCGTCTGGTCGTTGATCTGCTGCGAACCCGCGGCGAGCGTGTTCGTCTGCAGGATCTCGGTGGTGCTCAACAAACCTTCGAGCGAAGCATCTTCACTCGTGATGATGAGCACGGGCGAGGCGGTCGTGAACTCGGTGCGCTTGATGCGCGAACCGGTGACGACGACTTCCTCAACTTCAGTGGCATCAGAGGATTGACTCTGCTGCTGCTGACCTGACTGCTGCGAATTGGCGGTGGACTGACTCGCCTGCGGCGCAGCCAGAGCCGCGCTTTGCGCGATCATGGCAGCGACGAACGACGAAATCAGAGCCGCGCGATTGACGCGATTCATGGTGGTTGGTCCTTCCCTTGGTTTTGAATGAAATCACACTCGGCGAGCCGAGATGATTGGTGCCACAAATAGCACGTAACCGCCGATTTCTCAACGGCTTAGCGTTGCTTTCTCACAACAAAAAAGGGCGGTCACGTTGCCGTGACCGCCCTTGCGGTGTGGACCGCTGTGGGTCGACTTAGAAGTTGTACTTCACCGTCAGACCATAACGACGCGGCTCGTTCGGATACCCGGAGAAGCTACCCGTCTGCGCCACGGCCGGGAAGGCCTGCAGCAGGTAGTCGTCGTTGGTCAGGTTACGACCCCAGAGGAGGAAGTCCCACTGGTTGATCGCGAAGCCCACCGAGGCGTTCAGCGTGTTGACCTGACGTGAGGCCACGTTGGCCGGCACGTTGTCAACGAGCTGCACGTTGTTCTCGTAGAGGTAGTCCGCACGGACGAAGCCAGCGATGTCGCCGATCATCCAGTTGTACGTGGCTGCCGTGGAGACGCTCCAGTCGTGGATGCCAGCCGGACGCGTGCCCGAAGCATCGTACGGGCCGTTGATGCCCGGCGCGCCGACGTAGCTGTCGTACAGCGGGTCGAGCCAGGTCGCGGCGACGTCGAGCTGCAGTGCATCGGTCACCTTGAACTGGGTTTCGATTTCGACGCCCTTGGTGGACTGCACGCCGGCGTTGGCCAGCTGGAAGCCCGTGCCGAAGAACAGGTTCGATTGGAAGTTCTTGATCTCCTGATCGAAGATCGCGACGTTCGCGGCGAATCGCTCCCAACGACCCTTCAAGCCGAGCTCGACGACCGTTGCTTCTTCCGGCTTCGCATAGCGGGTGCCGTAACGCGGGTACCACGGATTGACCGCGCCACCAAGCGGCGAGCGGGCTGCCGCAGCCGGCGGGAACGGCTTGCTGTCACGCGAGAGGTTCCACGAGGTCGCCTTGTAGCCCGTCGACACACCGGCATACGCATTCAGGTTGTCGTTGAAGTCGTAGGCCAAGCGGATCGTGTAGGTCGTCTTGCTGTCGCTTGAGCTGTCGCTGAACGGCACGACCGGATGCAGGAACTGCAGCGGGTAGAGCGCGAGCAACGGGTTGCAGAGCGGGCCCGTCAGAGCGCCAAACGGCGCAGGCGGGCGGAAGCAGGGGATGACCGTACCATCGGCCACGCTCGCCTGGTCGGCGAACGAGCTGGCGAGTGAGTCAGGCAGACCGGCACGCAACAGAGCGCCGCGGATTTGCGCGAAACCCGCCGTCACGAAGTCGAGGCTCGAGAAGACTTCGTTCGAGGTCTGGCGGAAGTCGACGTCCTTCTGCATATCCGTCATGGCGACGCCGGTGGTCAGCGTCAGCTGGTCGGTGAGATCGAAGTCGAGTTGACCGAACAGCGTGTAGGCGTCGGTGTCCTGCTGGGTTTCGATCTTGTTACCCGTGCCCGAGCGGAACAGTGAGCCCGCCGGCAGACCAAACGCCGCTTCGAGAGACGGCAACGTCTGCAAACCCGCAGCCGGATTGGTCGGGTTCGTCAGCACGCCCGCATA
>JALRHE010000222.1 GCA_023253235.1 Steroidobacteraceae bacterium | reverse complement strand
GCGTGTGGCGCGACGAAAGTGCAGCGCGGGCTAAGTCCGGTGAACGCCCGACGCCTGAATGGTCGAACCAGATCCTGCGTTGGAGTAACGCCGAAGAACACGGTCTGTTGTTTGCGGCAAGTCAGGCGGCACGCCTGCTCTACACCAAGCGTCGCGTGCCGCAGGTCAATCTTTACATGCCCGCCACCATCGTCGATGCCACCGGTTCGACTCGACCGAATTTCGGTTGGATCGAATCACTGATGGGGCTGCATCTCGGCAAGTGCGTTTTGATCACGGGTGGATCCGCCGGGATCGGCGGACAACTCGGTCGACTTCTGGCCGTGGCGGGCGCACGAGTGATGTTGACCGCCAGACGTGCCGACCAATTGAAGGAAATGCGCGAGAGCATCGTGCGCGAACTTGAGGAGATCGGCTACAACCGACCCAAAGATCGTGTGCAGATCCTCGCCAATATCGATGTGGCCGAAGAAGGCGCTCTGGTCAAATCGGTGACCGCGACGATTAAGGCCTTCGGTCGTATCGACTATCTCATCAACAACGCAGGCGTCGCCGGCGCCGAACAGATGGCGGTCGATCTACAAACGGCCGATTGGCGCAATACGCTGCATGCCAATTTGGTGTCGAACTATTCTTTGATCGAAAAAGTCGTTCCCTTGATGAAGAAACAGGGATCCGGCTACATCCTGAACGTCAGCTCTTATTTCGGCGGCGAAAAATACATTGCCGTCCCCTATCCGAATCGTTCGGACTATGCCGTTTCGAAAGCGGGTCAGCGCGCCCTCGTGGAAAATCTCGCGCGTTTCGTCGGTCCGGAGATTCAGATCAATGCGATTGCGCCAGGGCCCGTCGAAGGCCAGCGGCTCAAGGGCAAGGATGGTAAGGCAGGGCTGTTCGATCGTCGCGCCAAGTTGATCCTCGAGAATAAGCGCCTCAATCAAGTACACGATGCCGTGTTGCGCTCGTTGGCGGACGGTGCATCGCTGGGCGATGTGTTGCAAGCGCTGGGCAGCAATGACATCGGTCTCTTGCAAGCTGAGGGTGTCCCTGATCCATTGCGTCAACTGAGCGCCCGTCTGAAAGCGGATATCCACGGCAGCGACGAGGCAGGCTATTCCTCGTTGCATTTTTTGATGACGAAATTGATGGCGCGTCGTCTCGTGGCGCGCCTGTGCAACGGCTGCATCATCCTCGCGCAGATGGAGCGCGATCTGGCCGAGCAGTGGGCGGAGGCTCTGCCGGAGGCCACAGAGCCTTTCATCGATCCGCGCCGTATCGATGTCGAAGCGGAGAAGATTCGCTCCGGCGTTATCGGCATGCTGCATCTGAACCGGATGCCGACCGAGACGGATGTGGCGCTCGCGACGGTGTTTTTCATGGCTGATCGAGCCATCTCCGGCGAGACCTTCGAACCATCCGGTGGATTACAGCAAGAACGTACCATCACTGAGCGTGAGCTCTTCGGTCGAGCGAAACCCGAGCGTGTTCGTCGCATGGAGGGCGAAACCATCTGGTTGATCGGCGAACACATGACTGAACCGCTCGCAGCGGTTGCACGTTTGTTTTTGGCAGAGGGCCACGTCGGTAACGTCGTCGCACTCACCAGTTCTCCCGCGGCTGGCGATGAACTTCGTGCGGCCTTGGGACGCGCCTTGGGGCACGATCGTGTCAGCTATCTCACGGTCGGTGATGATCTCGAGGCGCGTATGGACGAGGCCTACGCAACCTATGGTGCGCCGGCGGCCGTGATCTCGACTCCCTTCGCATCGATTCCACGAGCGCTGTTTGGTGTTGAAGGCAAAGATCATCTCGATGCGGCGGGTTTTGGCGCTCTTGTCGAAACCAACCTGACGCATCACTTTCGGGTAGCGCGCAAAGTCTCCTTGTTCAAAGGGGCTCGACTCATTCTCGTCTCGCCCGACGTCCCCGTGGGCGGAAGCTTGCCGCAGTTCGCGATGGCAAACTTCATCAAGACCACGTTACATGCGTTCACCGCCACTCTCGGTGTCGAGAACGAACGCTTGCCGACGTCTGTACCGGTGAACCAAGTGAACCTCACGCGTCGCATGCGCAGTGAAGAGCCACGTGACGCCGCCGAGCAAGCCGAGGAATACACGCGGTTTGCCCATGCGGTGCTATTGGCAGCGGCCCCCATCGTCGAGGCGCAGGAGAGTCGGTACCGAGCGCGTATCTATCGGGGTCTTGCGATCACGGTGTAAAGTCCGCGCGCATGAAACTCGAAGTAGTACCGGTAACGGCTTTCCAACAGAACTGCTCCGTACTGTGGTGCGAGAGGACGCGGCGTGCAGCGATCGTCGATCCGGGCGGCGACCTCGAGCGTGTCTTGAAAGTCATCGAGTTACACGGACTCACGCTCGAGAAAATCCTCATTACGCACGCTCATCTCGATCACGCGGGCGCTACCGCGGAGCTTGCTCGTCGTTATTCCTTGCCTATCGAAGGGCCGCATCCCGGTGATCAGTTCTGGATCGACCAGATGCCGGCACAGGCGAAGATGTTCGGCTTTCCGCCCTGCGAGGCGTTCGCGCCGACTCGGTGGCTACAACAGGGTGATCAGGTCACGGTGGGTGATCTTGAGTTTGAAGTGCGACACTGTCCGGGGCATACGCCGGGACACGTCGTTTTCTTTCATGCCGATTCGCGCTTTGCGATCGTCGGCGATGTGCTGTTCGCGGGCTCGATCGGACGCACGGATTTCCCGCGTGGCAACCATGCCGATCTGATTCGTTCGATCCGCGAAAACCTGTTTCCGCTCGGCGACGATGTGACCTTCCTGCCCGGGCACGGCCCGACATCCACCTTCGGCGCAGAGCGTCGTAGCAACCCATTCGTTGCCGACGCGCTGTTTCGCTGACGTTCTCTCGTCTCGCCTACCGACTTAGCCGAGCGGTTGCAGCTGCGTCGTGATGATGTAGTGGTCGATCAACAAAGCTGCGAACAGATACATCAAGTACGAAATCGAGAAGCGGAAAACCTTCATCGGCAGCTCCGCCCTCTCCGTCATCTTCAGTGCGAATGCGTAGTAGAGGAATCGCGCGTTCAAGATGATGGCGGCCGCGAGATAAATCAGACCGCTCATCCGCGTGAGATACGGCATCAAGGTCACGAGTACGAGCAAGACGGTATAGAGCAACACTTGCAAGCGTGTGTAGGGGATGCCGTGCGTGACCGGCAGCATCGGAATCCCCGCCTGCGCGTATTCATCGCGGCGCGCAATGGCTAAAGCCCAGAAGTGCGGCGGCGTCCAAATGAAGATGATCAGGAACAACAGCAGAGCGTTCGGATCGATGGAATTGCTCACCGCTGCCCAACCGAGCACCGGCGGTGCGGCACCAGCGGCGCCACCGATGACGATGTTCTGAGAAGTCGCTCGTTTGAGAAACACCGTATAGATCACGGCGTAGCCGATCAACGAAGCAAAAGTCAGCACTGCCGTCAGCGGATTCACCAACCACCACAGGATCACCATCGAAGCGGCCGCGAGCAGCGCCGCAAAGAGCAGCGCTTGGCGCGTCTGTAGACCACCGGTCGGTAGCGGGCGACCGCGGGTACGCGACATTTGCTCGTCGATTTTTTGATCGAGCACATGATTGATCGCCGCTGCCGAGGCGGCAGCCAGTGCGATACCGATATTGCCGTAGACCAACGCAGCAAACGGCGGCCAGCCGGGGCTCGCAAGCAGTGTGCCGACGATCGCGGTGAAGACGATCAGTGCAACGACCCGCGGTTTGGTGAGCTCGTAGTAAAGCTTCCAGGTCGGTTGTTTGACGATGCCGGGGCTTGCGACGGTCACTATCAAGCTTCCCGTAGACGACGATTGAAGACGAGCAGCGCCATGACGAGCAGCGCGGCGCCGGCATTATGCCCGGTTGCCAACGACAGCGGGAACGCCTTCAGGATCATCAAAAGTGCGATCAACCATTGCAATGACAGTGCGCCGACAGCCAGAGCCGCGCCATGCCGAACGAGCGAGCTCGGCGCATTGCGCCAGGCAAGCCAAGCAGCCCAAAGCACCGCGAGCGTCGCAACGAGCGCCCAAGCACGATGCGTGAAGTGGATGGCAACGCGCGCCGGATGATCGAGTACACCCCCTTCGTAATTGATATCGAGACCGCGCCAGATGACGAAGGCATCGGCGTAGTCCATATCTTTGGGTATCCACTGACCCTGACAGGTCGGCAAGTCGGGACAGGCGACCGCCGCATAGTTGCTGCTCGTCCAACCACCCAGAATGATTTGAATCGCGACGACAGCGATGGCCACAACGCCAGCGCGTTGCGCTCCATCGAGAGAGGCGATTTTGGTGACACCGATATCGGGTTTGACGACGCCGGTCACTCTGCGCATGCGCAGCCACAGCCAAGTCAACAAACTGAGCGTGGTCAAGCCACCGGTCAGATGCAGCACGACGATCAGCGGTTTGACTAACCACCAAACTGTGAAAGCGCCAAGAATCCCCTGCAGTACGACGGTTACCAGCAACCCAACCGCATAAACGACGCTGACCGGCTTCTCGCGGCGGTATGCGATCGCGATGGCCGTGATCAATACGATGATGAAGCCTAAGGTCGTCGCAGCATAACGATGGATCATTTCACGCCAGGCTTTACCCGAGTCGTACTCCCAACCGGGCGAGTAAGACTCGATCTTGCCCTCGACTTTCTCCGCTCCTGCCGGCGTTACGTGTCCGTAGCAGCCTGGCCAATCAGGACAACCGAGACCGGCGTCGGTCAATCGCACCCAAGCACCGAGTACTATGACGACGAGGCACAGCAGCATGCCGATCAGAGCGAGACGACGCAGGGCTACCGCCCCGGAGGGAATGGATGAAGTCATGATCAACCGATATGTGAAAGTTTGAGAAGTTTCTCGAGATCCTTGAGCAAGCCTTTCGGATTCTCGCGCGTATCGAAGCGCATCATCAGATTGCCAAGTGGATCGACGATGTAGACATAGGGGATTGCTGGGTCACGCGGAAACTGGCTGAGCCATTCACGCGCAGCATCAGTTTCTGCCGTGATCACTTCGAGCCCTGGGTGCTCGCGCTTCAAAAATACATCGTTGCAACACTCTTTGTCGGCGATGAAGACCCGCTGTACCCGATCCATATCTTCGGCGAGCAGCAAGCGAGTTTGTCGAATGGTCCACAGCGCGTGCTGACAGGCTTCGTCGCACCGACCGTTACCGATATAGACCAAAGTCCATTTTTCACTCAGCAGAGTTGCCGATGCGGGTGTGCCGTCGCGAGTCGTGAGCGTCATCGCCGTCAACGGACGTGCCGGGCTGATGAGTTCCCCGTTATTGGTGCCACCGTCCGGTCGCCAGCCGCCGATGTAGTACAGCCAGAACGAGCCGAACAACGGCAGGAAAAATAAGGCTGCAAGACCGAGCAACGCAGCGCGACCGCGGCGTCTGTCGGATGTGGCGGGTGCCTCTTCGGTCATGATGACGTCCGTTTCCTCAAGTTCAAAGAAAAGTACAAAACCAACAGTAGTACCGCGAAGCTCCACCACTGTATGGCATAGGACCAGTTTTGTTCCGGTCCTTTGCCGGTAGCGAACGGTTGCCACTCCCGCAGATACCCTGCCGGGTCCGCGTCGCTCAGCAACAACCAGCGCTCTTCGAGTCTCGGCTCGGGCTCATTCGCAGTTGCCATCGCCGCTTCGAGCTGCGTCACGGACGGGAAACTCGTCACGCGTGGCCACGACCCACTTGTGGCGGGTGCCGCCCGACCGCCTGCGAGGCCCGCTTGGGGCAGATCGTCCAGGCGGCCGATCAGCGTGACTCGTTCGTTCGTATTCGCATCGAGCTTGCTACGCACGTCCGGCAAGCGATCTCGATAGCCTTCGAACGCAACCCAGCCGCGATTGACTAAGAGCCAACGACCGTCATCCAATCGCAAGGGTGTCAGTACGTCGTACCCGGCACGACCCGCGCGAGTTCGGTTGTCGAGCAGGAATTGTCGTTCCTTATCCCAACGACCCGATATCTCGACCTGTGCGAAACGCGGGAGTTCCGTCGTACTTCGAGAGCCCAGCGCAGCAACGGCACCGCTTTGAGTCGCGAACTCCGCCACGATCTCTCGTTTGAATTCCGCTCGAGTCCATTGCCAACGGCCCAAGCTGACGAACAACACGAGCAAGCACAGCGTCGCCACCGTCATCAGCCATGACGGGGAAAAGACCCTGCGGCCAACGACGATCTCAAGTTTCACATGCCTATAATACCGGTTATGGAACTCTTCCGGATTCTGGTCGGCATCGTGATGCTCGGCATCGTGGCGAGCCTCGGCTCTGCCTTGTTTCACCTGATGAACGATAAGGGTGATTCCAAAAAGATGGTGCGCGCGTTGACGGTGCGCGTTGGTCTTTCGGTCGGCTTGTTCCTGCTGCTCATGGCGGCGTGGGCACTCGGCTTCATCCAGCCCTTGGGCGTTAATCGCTGAACCCCAAAATGACGACGGGCCGGTCATGCCGGCCCGCGTCAGGATCATCTGCGTGCCGGCGTTCGCCGGCGGTGTTCGTCAGACCCAGTAGACGAACACGAACAGTCCGAGCCACACCACGTCGACGAAGTGCCAATACCAGGCAACGGCTTCGAACGCGAAGTGACGTTGCGGTGTGAAGTGACCCTTCATCGTACGCAGCCAAATCACGAACAACATGATCGCACCGAGCGTCACATGCAGGCCGTGGAAACCGGTCAGCATGAAGAACGTCGAGCCGTAGATGCCCGTGGAGAGCGTCAGGCCGAGTTCGGTGTAGGCGTGAATGTATTCCTCGGCTTGCAGGCCAAGGAACAGGAAGCCGAGCAGGAAGGTCAGCGCCAGAAAGATGTTCAGAATGCGGCGATTGCCTTCCTTGATGGCGTGGTGGGCGATCGTGATCGTCACACCCGAGAGCAGCAGGATGGCAGTGTTGATCGCCGGCAAACCAAAAGCGGGAATGGTTTCGAAGCTACCGTCGTCCCGAGGACCGAGCGCCGCGGGGCCGTTCGTCGGCCAAGTGGCGTTGTAGTCCTGCCAAAGCAGCAATTTATTGAAGATCTTCACGCCCTCGCCGCCCGTCCAGGGCACCGATAGTTGACGCGCATAGAACAGCGCACCGAAGAAGGCGGCGAAGAACATCCCTTCTGAGAAGATGAACCACATCATTCCCATGCGGAACGAGCGATCGACCTGCATGTTGTACAGACCGCCCTGACTTTCCTTGATGACGACGCTGAACCAGCCGACGAACAGCGCGATCACCATAGCGATGCCGACGACGAAGACGCCCGGGCCGTACCACTCGTTGAGCCACCCGCACAGGCCGATCATGAAAACGAACAGAGTCGCTGAGCCGTAGATGGGCCACACACTGTCGTGCGGAACGTAATACTTGTCTTCGGAGTGGGTGGATGCGTGTGCGTTGGCCATATCAGTCTTCCTAGTTCAGCGCGGCGACCCGCGTCGAGTTGTCGTAAAAAGTGTACGAAAGCGTGATTCGATCCAGGCTCTTCGGCAGATGAGCGTCGACGACGAAGCGAACCGGCATCACCTTCTCTTCGTCTTTATGAAATTTTTGCGGCGTGAAGCAGAAGCATTCCGTCTTGCGGAAGAACGGTGTCGCCTTGCCGGGGGCCACGTTCGGGATTGCTTGGGCAACGGTGTCTTTGCCGGTGAGGTTGTGTGCGACGTAGTCGACCACGTACAACTTACCCGGCTGCACCTTCATCTCGGTGACGAGCGGTTTGAAGGTCCAACTTCCCACCGACGGCAGGTCTGCGATGAACTCCACCGTAACCCAGCGGTTTTCGTCCGGCGCGGGCGCTGCCGCTTCGTCGAAGGTGCTCGCGCGCAGCAGGTCTTTCGGATTGCCGACACCCGTGATGTCGCAAAGCACGTCGTAGAGCGGCACGAGCGCGAAGCCGAATCCGAAAGCGCCGAGGGCGAAGCCGAGCAACCGCAAGGTCAGCTTACGGTTGGAACTATCGCGCTGGTTCTGATCAATGGGTGTTTCGTCGCTCATTGCCGGAACCCCAGAACCGACATCAGGATGAACGCGAGATAAAACGCGAAGGCAACTAACCCGAGCACGATCGCGCTGCGCTTCACGCGGCGCGATCGTTCGAGTTCGTCAGCCTTCGGTTCCATGGTTCGCTCGAGCGCTTAGTGCTGAACGGTGCCGTGGGCGACGACGTCACGCGACGGCGGCGTTTCCCAGCTGTGGTACGGTGCCGGTGTCGGCAGTTCCCAGTCGAGACCCTTCGCCGATTCCCACGGACGCTGCGGCGCCTTCTCACCGGAGCGCACCGCGTTCCAGATGACGTAGACGAACAGCAACTGCGAGAAGCCGAAGATGAAGGCGCCGATCGAGGAAACCATGTTCCAGTCGGCGAACTGGGTCGAGTAGTCCGGAATGCGGCGCGGCATGCCAGCCAGACCCAAGAAGTGCTGCGGGAAGAACAGGACGTTCACACCGATGGTCGACAACCAGAAGTGCAGCTTGCCGATCTTCTCGTTGTACATGCGGCCACTCCACTTCGGCAGCCAGTAGTAGACGCCGGCCATGATGGCGAAGACGGCGCCCGGTACGAGCACGTAGTGGAAGTGGGCCACGACGAAGTAGCTATCGTGGTACTGGAAGTCCGCCGGCACGATGGCGAGCATCAATCCCGAGAAGCCGCCGATCGTGAACAGGAACAGGAAGGCCAGTGAGAACAGCATCGGTGTTTCGAAGCTGATCGAGCCCTTCCACATCGTGGCGCACCAGTTGAATACCTTCACGCCCGTCGGCACCGCGATCAGCATCGTGGAGAGCATGAAGAAGAGCTGTCCCGCGAGCGGCATGCCCACGGTGAACATGTGGTGCGCCCAGACGATGAACGACAGGAACGCGATCGAGGCGGTTGCGTACACCATCGATTCGTAGCCGAACAATGGCTTGCGCGAGAACGTCGGGATGATTTCCGACACCACACCGAACGCCGGTAGGAT
>JALRHE010000213.1 GCA_023253235.1 Steroidobacteraceae bacterium | reverse complement strand
CAGTCGCCTCAGCGAACGCGTCGATACGGCTCTGCTCGATCGTCTCCCACGGCGTTGCACCAAGATCGTACCCGACCGCTGCCGTCAGCGCTTCGATCGATTTGAAGACGGTTGTCATGGATGCTGGCTCGATACGGACAGGACTTCACCGGTCAAATAAGACGCTAGGTCGGAAGCCAAAAAGATCATGACGTTGGCAACCTCCCACACTTCAGCAGGGCGACCAAAAGCCTCACGTCGCGCCAACTCAGCCAACAACTCCGGTGTCGTCGTCTTGGCGAGAAACGCGTGCATCGCGATCGACGGCGCAACCGCATTGATTCTGACGCCAAACGGCGCCGCCTCGATTGCGGCGCAACGAGTCAGCGCCATTACACCGGCCTTGGCGGCCGCGTAATGCGATTGCCCCGACTGAGCACGCCATCCCAACACCGACGCGTTGTTGACGATCGCACCGCGACCGCGCGCCTGCATGTGCGGCAGGATCGCCCGCGTCATGCGCATCACGCTCGTGAGTGACACATCAATGACGCGTGACCACTCTTCATCCTTCATGTCGACGAGGTTCGCCGTACCGCCGAGTCCCGCATTGTTGATCAGTACATCGACGTGACCTAGCGTCGACACCGCAGCGCTGACCAGTGCATCAACATCGCCTTGCGAGGTGACGTCGCAGGGACGACTCCAGACGCGCTCCGGACCGATCGCTTTGAGTCGCTCGACCGTCTCGTTCAGGCGACGCTCGTGGATATCACTTACGAAGATTCGGGCGCCCTCCTCGATCGCTCGTTTGGCCGCCGCAAACCCAATACCGGTGCCCGCGGCCGCCGTGATCAATACGTTTTGGCCTGCGAGCAGGTTGCGCCCCGCCGGATAGGGTGGCGGTTGCGGCAAGGACGTAGCTTCAGCGGTCACCACGCGCCTCCTTTGGCAAGCCCAAAGCGCGCTCAGCGACGATGTTGCGCTGGATCTGATTCGTCCCGCCGTAAATGGTGTCGGCGCGCGAGAAAAGATAAAGATAGGGAAGATCTGCCAATTCGTAACCTTCGCCCACGCACAGCTCACCTGGCGCGCCGGCGACATCCATCGCAAGCTCGCCGAGCTTCTTGCGCCATGACGCCCAGTGCAGCTTGTAGGTTAACGCTTCACCGCCGAGCGAACCGGTCGTCGCGCGCGAGAGCATACGCAGTGCGCTATAACGCATGATTCGAAGTCCGACCCAGGCTTCAGCCATACGCTGCCGAATCAACGGATCACTTGCAGCGCCGTTACTCTTGGCCGCCTCGACAATGCGCTCAAGTTCGTTTCGGAAAGTCATCTGCTGCGCGAGCGTAGAAACCCCTCGCTCGAAGGCAAGCGTACCCATCGCTACCTTCCAGCCTTCTCCTGGATTACCGACACAGTACTCCGCTTTGGTGCGCGCTCCATCAAAGAATACTTCGTTGAACTCGGCATCCCCTGTGATCTGCCGAATCGGTTTGACCGTGACGCCCTTCTGTTTCATCGGCACCAGCAGGTAGGAAATACCTGCAGGACCCTTCGTACCCTCTTCGGTACGGCAAACGACAAAACACCAATCAGCGAACTGGGCGAGCGAGGTCCAAATCTTTTGACCATCGATGACCCACTCAGGACCGTTCGGGCCGTGTTCCAGACGAGCGCGAGTGCGTACGTTGGACAAGTCTGATCCGGCGTTTGGCTCACTGTACCCTTGGCACCAAAACTCCTCACCTTTGGCGATCGGCAACAGAAAGCGCTCACGCTGCAAATCGTTGCCAAAATGCAGGATCGTTGGACCAGCGAGTTCAGTCCCTAAATGCCCGACCCGACCGGGGGCACCGCTGCGGGCATACTCCTCGGCAAAGATCACCTGCTCAGCCAGCGAAGCGTCACGCCCGCCGTATTTCTCCGGCCAGCCGATGACACTCCAGCGCGCTTGACCTAATACTCGTTCCCACTCGAGCCGGCGATCGGCGCGGAAGGTCTGACTCATGATGCCGCGGATATCGGCGAACGGCCCTTCCATCTGCTGCTGCAACCAAGATGCGCAGCCCGCGCGGAAAGCCTCTTGTTCGGGCGTGAAACGGATCTTCATGCAACCTCCTTGTCGTCATCGAGACCCATCAAGCGGGCTATGTGCTCGCGATGCACCACCGGTGCGCCGAGCAGGTTGTAGGTCGCGCGGGCTCGTTTGAAAAACAGCTGTGCGTCGTATTCCCAGGTGAAACCGATGCCCCCGTGCAACTGGATGGCATTGCCGGCGACATCATGAAAACCAGCTGAACAATGTACTTTGACGAGCGCCGCCGCCTCGGCGAGTTCCTGCGCATGGGTCACCGGATCGGCTCGATACTCGTCGACGACGCAGGCGGCGTAGTAAACCGCGGAGCGCGCCGCCTCACAGATGACCATCATGTCGGCGAGCCGGTGCTTGATGGCCTGGAAACTACCGATCACTCTGCCAAACTGAACGCGTTGCGAAACATAACTCGTCGTCAGATCCAGCACCGCTTGCATCGCACCGAGCTGCTCGGCGGCAAGGGCAACCTGTGCGACCTGTACGCCACGCTCGATCGTGCGACCATCGACGTCAGCCGCAAGTAATACGACGTCGCGCACCGACTCAAACGTCAAACGCGCGTAGGGCCGTGTTGTGTCCATCGCCAATTTTTTCTCAACGCGCAGTCCACTAACTGTTGTATCGACGGCGACTACCGCATAGCCCGAGCGCCCTGCGCGCTGATCCTTGGCAGCAACCACAAAGACATCAGCGACATGTCCGTTCAGTACAAAAGAGGCAACACCGTCGAGTCGTAGACCACCCTGCTCTTCATGCAAGGTCATATCGATCGCATCGAGACCCGCCAGCCCGCGATCGCCGGTGATGGCGAGCGCTGCCGTCGCCTCGCCGGAAGCCAGACGAGCCAGTACGGCCTCGCGCGCCTCGGCTTGGGGACATTCGAGCAAGATGGCACTGGCCAAACCGACCGACGCCAACAAGGGGCCGCCATACAGACAGCGCCCTTGCTCCTCGAGAACGATGGCAAGCTCGACCATACCAAGTCCACTTCCGCCAACCGATTCCGGCAAGGAGAGTCCGGCCCAGCCGAGTTCCTGCGTGATGGTCTGCCATAAACTCGGATCAAAGTTTTCAGCGCTCTCTAAGTCATGACGTAACTGCTGCGAGCCGCAGCGTTCGCTCATGAACTCGCGCGCTGAGTCACGAATCATGTTTTGGTCGTCGGTGAATGAAAACTGCATAATCAGGTTCCCCACACTTTCTTTTGAGGCGGACGTTCTGCCAGTAGCTTGCCAATCACCGGGGCCAGCTCGTCTGGGCGCCAGCGAGCTCCCTTGTCGATCGTCGGACCATCATTCCATCCGTTCGCTACGGTGATCCGGCCTCCCTCAAGATCGAACACCACACCGCTCACATCGCGCGATTGCTCACTGCCGAGCCAAACGACGACGGGTGCGATGTTCGCCGGATCCTGTCGATCAAATCCGTCGCTAGGCGCTTTCATCTTTTCCGCAAAAGCCTGCTCCGTCATGCGAGTGCGCGCTGCGGGCGCCAAAGCGTTCGCGGTGATGCCATAGCGCTTGAGCTCCGCCGCTTGCACCAACGTCAAACTCGCGATCCCGCCCTTGGCCGCTGAATACACACCTTGACTGAGGCTCCCCTGCAGTCCGGCGCCGGAACTCGTGTTGATGATGCGCGCATCGACGGCACGACCGGCCTTCT
>JALRHE010000212.1 GCA_023253235.1 Steroidobacteraceae bacterium | reverse complement strand
TGCAGCAAGCCGGGCGGCAGGTCGAGCTCATCGCGATCTACTATCTCGACCATCGAGTCGAGATCGCAGATCTCGCGAGCCTCATCCGCACGGTCGAGCTCCTGCAGTGCGAGCGCCGCTACGGCGAGCAACTGTCGATCTTCGGGATGACGCTCAAGAAATGCGTCGGCGACGTCGAGTGCCTCCGCCGATCGACCTAGCGAGAGCAGCAGCCCGGCGAGATCTGCTTGGGCACGCGCATTGTCGGGGTTGATATCGCAGGCCTCGCGCAAGGAAGCGAGCGCTGCGCTCTCGGCGCCGAGTTCTCGCTGCGACGTGGCGAGATTCACCCATGGCATTTCGTCGACACGGCCCGAGCGAGTCAGCGGATCGAGTATGTCCACCGCGTCGGCATGACGGCCGAGTGCGCAATGGAGTGCGCCAGCCGTCGCGAGCAAGGTCGGATGTTGGCGTTGCCGCGACGGCGATTCCTCGAGGCTCTGCCAGGCGTCATGCTGACGCCCCATCTCGAGCAGCGCGTGGGCCAAATTGCTGCGGGTCTCGAGTGCGGTTGGATCCAAGGCGAGCGCAGCGCGATAACAGGCGATGGCGCGTTCGAGTTGCCCGCGGCCGTGCCATAGCGCTCCTTCGTCATGCAGTTGGTCGACGTCTTGCTGAGCCATGACGCATTGTCGCATCCACCGGCTCACCCATTGGTACGGCGACGCTCTATAGTTGCCACATGGACATTCTGATGTTGATCGTCGCCATTGTGGCGGGCGCCGTTGCCGGTGTCGCGCTCACGGGGTGGGTTCGCCAACGGGGTACGAGCGAGACCCGCTCGGCGCTGGAGCAAGCGCAAGCCAAGGTGCTCGAGCTGACGGCCGAGGCCGCGGCGCTGCGAGCCACTTTGGATGCAGAGCGTGTCGGTGCCGCCGAGAAGGCTGCGCTGCTCGAAGCGGCGCGCGAGCAACTGGCGAATGCCTTCAAAGCGCTCTCGGCCGAGGCCCTGCAGACCAACAACCAACAATTTCTCGAGCTCGCCAAAGGGCAGTTCGAGAATTTGCAGCTGCAGTCCAAGCACGATCTCGAACTGCGGCAGCAGAAGATCGACGAAAGCCTGAAACCCATTCGCGAATCACTCGGCAAGGTCGACTCGCAAATCCAAGAGATCGAGAAGGCTCGGGTGGGCGCTTATCAGTCGCTGACTCAACAGGTTGAGCAGTTGATGCGCGAGCAAGTGTTGCTACGCAGCGAGACGACGAATCTCGTCGGCGCCCTGAAGCAGCCTGGTGTGCGTGGTCGTTGGGGTGAGATTCAGCTGCGTCGCGTGGTGGAACTCGCCGGTATGCTCGCCTACTGCGATTTCGTCGAGCAGCACTCGGTCGAAACCGAAGAAGGAAGACTGCGGCCCGATCTTATCGTCAAGTTGCCGGGCGGTCGCAACGTCATCGTCGACTCCAAAGTGCCTCTGGCGGGTTATCTGGCGGCGCTCGAAGCACGCGACGATGCGACCCGAGCACTGAAATTGCAGGAACATGCGCGCGCCGTCAAAGCCCATATCACCGCGCTGTCACGCAAGGGTTATGCCGAAGAGGTTCGTAGCAGTGCCCAGT
>JALRHE010000371.1 GCA_023253235.1 Steroidobacteraceae bacterium | reverse complement strand
TGTCACCATCGCTTCAACGAAAGTCTCGCGATCGAGTCACAAGGCGTCCAAGCCAGGCCGAGCGATCGTATAAGCGATCGACGATGACGTGCAGCACCGTCCCTTCGCGCTGCAGATAACCTTCTGCCTCGAGCAGACGCGAGTGCAGCAGTTCACGCCGGTATTGCACACCGATGCGCTTCCAGACGATGAGATTGACGTAGCCAGTGTCATCCTCGAGCGTGACGAAGGTCACGCCACTGGCGGTACCCGGCCGCTGTCGCATCGTCACCAAGCCCGCGACCGAGACGGGACTCTCATGCGGCAGGCTCAACAATTGTGACGCAGTGCACACCTCACGAGGCGAAAACAGCGAGCGCAGCAAAGCCAGCGGATGTCGCCCCAGGGTCAAGCCAATCGAGCGATAGTCAGCTACCAGATTCTGCCCTTCCGTCGGCACCGGCAGCAGCGGCAAAGCCGGCTCCTCGGCACAGGGTGCCAGAGGAAGTTCGACTTCCGTGCCTGCCACCGACCAGAAAGCCTGGTGACGATTACCCGTCAAGTTCGCACAAGCCCCCGCCGCAGCGAGCGCCTCGAGGTCACCGCGATCGAGTCCGGCGTGTCGTACGAGATCCTGCAAGCTGCCGATACGATCGCGCACGGCCACCACCCTGTCGGCACCGGCTCTCGTCAAAGAATGTACGAGCCGCAGACCGAGTCGGATCGCGGGCCTGCCGGTCAGAGTCGCCTCGAGCGTGCAATCCCAATCGCTCACCAGGACATCGACCGCGCGAACCTCGACACCATGCTCACGCGCATCTCGCACCAACTGCGACGGCGAATAAAAGCCCATGGGCTGACTGTTGAGTAGCGCTGCCGTGAACGCCGCAGGCTCATGACATTTGAGCCAAGCAGACACATAAACCAACAGAGCGAAACTCGCTGCATGCGATTCGGGAAACCCATACTCACCGAAACCTTGGATCTGCGCGAATACCCTTTGCGCGAAAGTTTCCGTGTAGCCGCGCGCACGCATACCTTGAATCAATCGTTCCTCGAAGTGCCCAAGGCCGCCGCGACGCTTCCAAGCTGCCATCGCACGACGCAGTTGATCCGCCTCACCGGGCGAGAAGCCAGCCGCAACAATCGCAATCTGCATCACCTGCTCCTGGAAGATCGGCACACCGAGCGTACGTTCTAAAACGCCTTTGACCGCCTCACTCGGATAGTCGATGACTTCCTCACCGCGCCGCCGTCGCAGGTACGGATGCACCATGTCGCCCTGAATGGGCCCCGGGCGCACGATCGCCACTTCGATCACGAGATCGTAGAAACAACGCGGTCGTAGTCGCGGCAACATGTTCATCTGCGCACGCGATTCGATCTGGAATACGCCCACCGAATCAGCTCGGCAGAGCATGTCGTAAACTTCGGGATCTTCTGCGGGGATCTTCGAGAGCGTCAGCGGCGCACCGCCGCGCTCGCAACGCCATGCCGAAATGAGATCGATCGCCCGACGGATCGCCGTCAACATACCTAGCGCCAGCACATCCACCTTGAGTAGCCCGAGCGCATCGAGATCGTCTTTGTCCCATTGAATGACAGTTCGATCCGGCATGCTGGCGTTCTCGATCGGCACGAGCTCCTCGAGCGAGTCGCGCGCAATCACGAAGCCACCGACGTGCTGCGACAAATGACGCGGGAAGCCGAGCAGCTCTTCGGCCAACTCGAACAACAAACGCAAGCGCTGACGGTCGATGTCGACTGCCTGTGCCGGCAGTTCTAAGCGCTCGATGTCGATGGATCGATCCCAGCGACTCGCCGATTTGGCGAGGCTTTCGATCACGATCGGATCGAACCCAAGCGCTCGCCCGAGATCCCGCAAGGTGCTGCGAGGTCGATAACTGATGACCGTTGCGGCAAGTGCTGCGCGATGTCGGCCGTACTTCGAATAAAGGTATTGGATAACTTCCTCACGACGCTCGTGCTCGAAATCGACATCGATATCCGGTGGCTCGTTACGCTCGCGCGAGATGAATCTCTCGAACAACACCGACATGCGCGAGGGATCGACCTCCGTGATACCGAGGCAATAGCAGACGACGGAGTTGGCTGCCGAACCTCGACCTTGGCAGAGAATGCCGCGCTGCCTGGCGAAATCGACGATGTCGTACACGGTCAGGAAATAGGGTTCGTAGCCGAGTTCGGCGATCAGCGCGAGTTCATGTTCGATGAGTTGTCGCACAGGCGCTGGCGTTTGATCCCATCGCCTTGAGGCACCGCGTTCAACCAAGGTGCGCAGCCAGGAAGCTGGCGTGTAGGAGTCGGGCACGAGTTCGCGCGGATACTCATAACGCAATTCATCGAGCGAAAAACGGCAGCGCTCGGCGATCACGATGGTTTCTTGCAGAAGTGACGATGGATAAAGCCGTGCAAGACGCGCTCGCTCGCGCAGATGTCGCTCGCCGCTTGGCAACAATGCAAGGCCTGCTGCATCGACGGTGGTTCGCAACCGAATGGCTGTCAACGCGTCATGCAAGCGACGTCGCTCACGACGGTGCATGCAAACACCACCCGCTGCCACCAACGGCAAACCACTGCGTACAGACAACGCAGTGGCGGCCTGCAGATGTCGTCGCTCGGTGCCATCACGCAGCAACTCGACGGCGAGCCATGCCGAGCCAGCGTAGTGCTGTTGCAGCTCACTTGCGAAAGTATCGCAGCTTTCTTTTTGCGACTCGGATTGCAACTCGGACCACGTGGGCGCCCACAACAAGGAAACATGCGACGGCTCGAGCAGTTCGAATAGATCGGTGCGGCACAGCCGATATTCACCCTTCGGCGCTTGCCGTCGCGCACGCGTGATCAGTCGACACAAACTGCCGTAGCCCTGTCGATCGTTCGCAAGTGCCACCAACAGAGGTCCCTCGCTCAAACGCAGCTCGCTGCCGACGATCAACCGTGTCGGCGTGTCGCGTAGCGCCGTGTGCGCTCGCACCACTCCGGCCATTGAACACTCATCGGTGATCGCCAAAGCCGCGTACCCGAGCTCCACTGCGCGCGTCGCTAGCTCTTGCGGCTGCGATGCACCACGCAGAAAACTGAAGCTGCTCAGGCAGTGCAATTCGGCGTAAGCATGTACGGCCACAAACAAACTCAGCCAAACACCCCATGCCAGTACCACGCATGGGGTGCCGAGCGCTCGCGATAGATCCAGAGGCGACTGCCATCGCGATGGCGAGCGATGTAGTAATCACGCGCGACGTCTGCGCCATCCCACCATCCGGTCTCGATACGTTCGGGGCCCTCGAGTAACTGCAGTTGTGAGAGCGCGCAAGGCAGGTCTCGCGGTTGATGCAGCAACCATAAGGGGCGCCGAGTGACGAGGCTGCCTGCATTGCTACTCGCCGTGGTACCGGCGCAATCATCCGAAGCACTTTTAGCTGATCGAGATGTATAGCTTGGCGCACGCGGTTCTGCGACACGCCAAGCCCGCTCGGGTCGATGCTCGGGTACGAGACAAAGGCCATAGACCGCCTCATCGCCCAAGCGCGCCCGCAACCGCTCAACCAAGGCAGGTACCTCACCTGTCACACCAGCGCCCCGCTCGCCAGCATCCCGGCAAACAGAGCCAGAAGGGTCATCCCGACCGCCCCGAACGGCCCCCAGGTCGCGTACGGGAAGGTGTCGCGGTCCTCTTCCCCTACCGGCCCTTCGACCGGCGGGGGTGCCTCCTGGTCGGCCGGTCTTTCGGGGGTCCACTCCACGCCGGCATTCTCCC
>JALRHE010000166.1 GCA_023253235.1 Steroidobacteraceae bacterium | reverse complement strand
TGCTTCGTCAGCCAGCCGACACTCTCGGCACAACTGAAAAAGCTCGAGGATTACCTCGGCGTACCGCTGATCGAGCGCCAGCCGCGAGGGGCTCTGCTGACGCCTGCTGGTAGCGAGATCGTCGCGCGAGCAAGACGGATCATCGAGGCCAGTGATGAAGTAGTCGATATCGCGCGTACTCATAAAGATCCGCTGGCAGGCCGATTACGGGTCGCATTCTTGCCAACCATAGGTCCCTACTTGTTGCCGATCGTGGTGCCCAAACTGCGCAAGGCACTCCCGCGACTCGATCTCATGCTCTACGAATACCAAACGGCACCCATGCTCGAAAAACTGCGAGCAGGCGAGCTCGACCTGGGCATTCTCGCGCTACCGATAGAGCTTGATGGACTGGTAACGCGACCCCTGTACGACGAACCCTTCGTCGTCGCGGCGCCTTCGAACCATCCGTTAGCGGATCGCAAACAGATACGCGTCGAGGATCTCTCCGGTGTCACGCTGCTGTTGCTCGAAGACGGTCACTGCCTGCGAGACCAGGCTCTCGATGTTTGCAATCGTATCGATGCAGAAGAGAAGCAGGACTTTCGCGCAACGAGCATCGAGACCTTGCGGCAAATGGTCGCGGCCGGCGCAGGCGTGACTCTGCTACCGGAGCTCGCCACACGAGGCAGCCACGCAGCCCCACGTGGACTCGTATTGCGACCTTTCGTAAAACCACAACCGTCGCGACGCATCGGCGCGATTTGGCGTAAGAGCAGTGCTCGCCAAGCAGCCATCCAAATGGTGTCCGATGTCATCGCGGAGCAACTTGCATGACAGCCCCGATCATTGTTTGGTTTCGCCAGGATTTACGACTTGCCGACCATGCTGCCTTGACTGCGGCCGTCGACAAGGACGTTCCGATCATTCCCGTATTCTTATGGTCTCCCGAGGAAGAAGGCGAATGGGCACCTGGCGCAGCGTCGCGTTGGTGGTTGCACCAATCCTTGGCTTCGCTTGAGCGAGCGCTACTCGACAAAGGATCTCGGCTTGTCATCCGTCGCACGAAAGATAGCGGCGCCGAGCTACGCAAGTTGATCAAAGAATCGGGTGCGAACGCCGTCTATTGGAGCCGTCGCTATGAGCCGTTGATCATCGCGCGTGATCAGCTCATCAAGCAGAACTTACGAGATACCGGCGTCGAAGCGCGCAGTTTCAATGCCGCTCTACTGGTCGAACCTTGGGATGTTCAAAACAACTCGGGAAAGCCGTTTCAGGTGTTCACGCCGTACTGGCGCAAGGTATCGGCCACACTCGAGCTACCCAAGCCGCTCGCGACGCCCGCTCGGATCCCGGCGCCACCCACGTGGCCGGCGAGCACAACACTCGAGGCGTTGAAGTTATTACCGAAGATTCACTGGTACGGCGGCATGCAGGAAGCCTGGCGACCCGGCGAGCGCGGTGCTCTGCAGCATCTCGAACGATTTCTCGATGACAGCGTCGCCAACTACGGTGAAACCCGCAACCTTCCCGCACAAACGGGCACGTCGCGACTATCGCCCCATCTGCATTTTGGCGAAATTTCGCCGCGACAGATCTGGCATACGGCAGCAAAGTGGCGCGGCAGTCAATTCATGGCGGAGATCGGTTGGCGAGAGTTTGCGCATCACCTGCTCTACCATTTTCCGCGCACCACCAACGAGCCCTTGCGACTCGAATACCAGAAGTTCCCGTGGCGTGACGATGCCCGGCAGTTGCAGGCGTGGCAACGTGGTCGTACCGGTGTTCCGCTCGTCGATGCGGGCATGCGAGAGCTTTGGCACACCGGTTGGATGCACAATCGGGTGCGTATGGTCGTCGCTTCGTTTTTGGTGAAAAACCTGCGGCTACACTGGCTCGAGGGTGCGCGCTGGTTCTGGGATACGCTGGTTGATGCCGATCTCGCAAGCAACACGCTCGGCTGGCAATGGGCCGCGGGCTGTGGCGCTGACGCAGCGCCCTACTTCCGAGTATTCAACCCTGAAAGCCAGGCCGAGAAGTTCGATCCGCAGAGCGAATACATTCAGCGTTGGATCGGGGGTGACAAGAACTACCCCGCCTCTCCTATCGTCGATTTGAAAGAATCTCGCGCAGCAGCCATCGCCGCATGGCAAACCTTGAGGAAGCCTTCATGATCAAGCACATCGTCGCGTGGCGACTCAACGACAATAACGACAAAGCCGCCAGTGCCGCCCAAATCAAAGAATTGCTGGAGGGATTGCGCGGCCAGATCCCCGGTCTGTTGCACATCGAGGTGGGCGTGAATGTGGTGCCCGACGCAAATGCAGCGGATGTCGTTCTCTACAGCGAGTTCACCGATCTCGAGGCTCTCAAAACCTACCAAGCACATCCGCTACATCAGGCGGTTGTGCCTAAGGTGAAAGCGCTCACGACGGAGCGCCGCTCGGTCGACTACGAGATCTGACGTCAAACGACGGCAGCGTCAACCTCCAGCACGCTCGCGGCACCGGCGCTGGTCACGCGCGCCAGTGCATGAGCCTGCGGCAGGATGTGCCCGGCGTAAAAACGCGCTGAAGCCAATTTACCGCGCAGAAAATCGACGTCCGCCCCTGACTCACCGAGCTTGCGAGCCGCAATTGCAGCGGACTTGGTCAGCAACCAGCCTCCGATGACGTAGCCCGCGAGACGCAACGCCGGTACCGAAACCGCCAGCGCCCGCTCGGGCCCCTGCGCATACGCCGCGAGCACCGATTTGACCGCCGACTCCAATGCATCGATGGCTTCGAGGGTTGCCGTCTTGCTCTCGTTCACCGCCGCCATGACATCTGCAGCGCCCGCGGGAACGATCGTCGCGAGTTCGCTACGCATGTCAGCAATCAAAGAACTCATCGCCGCGCCACGATCGCGTGCCAATTTACGACCGATGAAGTCGTTCGATTGAATCGCTGTCGTGCCTTCGTAAATCGTGGTGATACGCACGTCACGATAAGGCTGTGCCGCTCCCGTTTCCTCGACGAACCCCATGCCGCCGTGCACTTGTACACCGAGCGACGCGAGTTCGATGCCCGCCTCGGTGCTGCAAGCCTTGACGACCGGAATCAGCAAATCACCGCGCGCCTGCGCGGCTGCCTTGATGGCAGCATCCGGATGACGCGCACCGAGATCGAGCTGGAACGAAGCGTAAAGCGCAACAGCGCGCAATGCCTCGATCTGCGATTTCATCGTCAGCAACATGCGCTTCACATCGGGGTGATGAATGATCGGCGCCGGCGCATTGATACCCGGCACGGGCGGCTTGCCCTGCACACGCGTGCGCGCCCATTCCGCCGCCTGCTGATAGGCGCGATCGGCGACGGCATAGCCTTCGAGACCCACAGACAAACGCGCAGCGTTCATCATCACGAACATGTATTCGAGGCCGCGATTGGCCTCACCGACGAGGTAACCGACCGCACCGTCTTTCTGGCCATAGGCCATGACACAGGTGGGGCTGCCGTGGATGCCGAGCTTGTGCTCGATCGAGATGCACTGCAGATCGTTGCGAAGCCCGAGCGAACCGTCGGCATTGACGAGCACCTTCGGCACGATGAAGAGGGAAATGCCCTTCACGCCCGGCGGCGCGCCGTCGATACGCGCCAGCACCATGTGGATGGTGTTCGAGGTGAAATCGTGATCGCCGTAGGTGATGAAGATCTTCTGGCCGAACAGGCGGTAGTGATCGCCCGCTGGCTGCGCGCGCGTGCGGATCGCCGCCAAATCCGAGCCCGCCTGCGGCTCGGTGAGATTCATGG
>JALRHE010000137.1 GCA_023253235.1 Steroidobacteraceae bacterium | reverse complement strand
GACAGCCGCTTGAGCGCCAGCTATCGCGCATCGATCAGCATTCCATCGACAGATTTCGTTAGAGCGATACTCGAACAAGGCGAAGCGATCGCACGAGGTGTTTTCGTCGAAACGCCTACCACCGCCGGTGATGCCAACGAGCTGCGCAAATATGTCGTCAAGCTGCCCGATAGCGCGCTAGCTCCCTACTTCGGTACCAGTACGGCAATCGGGGCAGCCTTCGTCAAAGGCATCAAGCCTGCACTCGGTGGTGGCATCGCCATCGTCCCCGGAACCGTCAGCGGTTCGACTCTCGAGTTTAGGGCCGTCAGTTCTCGCGGCATCACGGTGACAGCGCCGCGATATTTCGACGGCGTAGAAACTCGCAGCGCGAATGTCATCGTCACGGCCGAGCCCAATGCACTGCCCTCGATCGGGCAGTTTTCACTCAACATCACAACGGCTGAGCTGAAATCTTTGACGACACTCAAGACGAGCGCGAATGAGAACTTCTCTGGACGCCCAACCCCCATTGGCGCCTCCGGAAGCGACGGCGCTCGAAATCTCGACGAAGCCTTGAAGCCACGTAATCCGGAGTTTGATCAGCTCGGTCTCGATCCTGCCGGCCTCACCATCGCCGCCGACGGAACTACTTGGATCTGCGATCGACGCGGTCCGTTCCTGATGCAACTTGATGCACAAAGTCGCACGACGCTGCGGTTGGGACCGGCTGGGAACGCAGGTTTGCTACCCGGCGTCACACGGAGCTTACCGAGCATCCTCGAAGCGAGACAGCCAGGACTCGGGTGCGGAGGCTTGGCGATTCGACCCACCTCGGGCGATGTCGTCATGGCGATCGGAAGCGCACTCGATATTGGTGGTCGCACCGCGAGCACCGCAGCACTGATTCGTCTTGTCAGTTACAACCCGCGTTCGAGCGCAGTACGTCAATTCGCCTTCCCCGTTGCGCCCAACGAAATCTCACTACAGGTGCTGGATCTCGATTCGTTGAGTGAAGATCGTCTCCTGGCTCTTGTGCGCTATCGCCCTGGCAATGCAGATGCTAATTGGGAGTGGGAAGTTCGAGTCATCGATCTGAGTGCTGCAACAGACCTCACGAATCGATTGCTGACGAGTGGCCCCAATGCAGGGCTGGCTCTGGAATACGGCACTCTTGCCGCTGTCGAAGCGAGCGGAATCAAACTAGCTCCGACGACACGAGTATTGAGTCTACGTCCGCTCGGTTGGCGGCTCGAGCGACCCGAGGGTCTCGCTCGCATCGATAATCAGACACTACTCATCATGGCCGAGGTCAACGGCGGTGTGACGAGTCGCATTCGCGGCGGCGACCCAAACTTGAGGGTCGATCAACACCAGGTCGATCGTAATGGCCTCATCACGCCGCGAGCGAGCGGATCCAGCACGGCACCCGTTTACGAGGTAGTACCCGCCTCGGCCGATCAGCGGCAGTTGGTGCTATGGAACGTCAAACTTAAGACGGCGCTCAACTGATCAGGCATGCCTGCCCGGCTGCTTGCAGCGTACGGCAGAGCTTCTCAGCATCAGCGCGTGTCGCGACGCCCGCTTTCAGTAAATGCAAGCCAGTCGCGCCCTTGCCGCTGCGCCGGTAAACGGGCTGCAAGTCGCGCAGCGCCGCATGACGTGACTGCAACTCACGCCAGGCCTTTTGCGCACCCTCAGCGCTCGAGAAGGCGCCAAATTGCACCAACACTTTAGGAGCAGGCGGCGGTGTGATTTTCGCGGGTGCAGCAGGCGCCACCGGTGTCGAAGCGACGATCGGTTCGGAAGGCGCTGTTGGTGCTGGAGTTGCTGCCGGTGGCGCAGCATCTTTTTCAGCCGAATCCTGAAGAGTCGCCTGCTCTACGCTCGGCGTCGCAGTCAAAGCGGTTACCCGCTCTTTGGCCTTTCCTGCCCATAACCCTTCGGGGTGCTTCTCGAGGTACTCCCGATAAGCGTCGAGCGTGTCGGCATTGCGGGCTACCGACCAATCCCGCTCGGCCAACAGGGCCTCGCGTCGAACACGCGCCTCGGTCGCATGAGGGCTACGTGGGTGGCGCTCCTGATA
>JALRHE010000130.1 GCA_023253235.1 Steroidobacteraceae bacterium | reverse complement strand
CACTCCATCGCTGCTGGAATTTTTGCCTTGTTAGGGGTGGCCACGTTGCTGGGCGCTGGATCTGGATTTGGTTTTTAGTGCCCCACGATCAGGCGCCTACAAGTGCTAGAAAAGCGAATTCGATCCCTGTGCGATCAGCGCACCAAGTAGCGCACCAGCGAGCACATCGGTGGGGTAGTGCAGACCGAGAACCACGCGCGACGCCGCGACTAGCAAGGCGAACGGCACCAATAGCACTGCCAGTTCCGGCACATGCGATATCGCAATCGCCGTGAACATCACTGCATGCAAGGTGTGTCCCGAGGGAAAGCTGTAGCGATCTAGCGGTGGCATGGCGCATTCGATACCGATCAATCCAATGTACGGCCGTTCACGCACCAACCTGTGTTTGAGTGTCTTGTAGAGCAATAATCCGAAGGCGCCCGCGGTGAACATCTCGATCGAAATCCAAAGACCCTGCGTGATCGAGCGGCCACCTGTCCACGCGATAATTGGCATGGCGGCCATTAGCACGTACCAGAAAATACCGTCACCTAGGCGGGAGACGACTCGAAAGGTATGACGAATGAAGCGGCGACGACACGCAGCGTTCGCGAGCAGACAAAGTCTTCGTTCGGCGTGATCGACTCGAACAAAGAAGGCGCTCATGAGTGCACCGCACTGCGCGACATATCCGCCTCAACGACGTTCTCGTACAGGCGAGAGAGGCGCTCAGCCATACTTCGCGAGGTCCAGCGTTGCGCATCTTCACGAGCGAGCTCCGATAGCAGCATGCGCTTGGCAGGGTTTCGCAGCACCGAGGCGACACCGTCGGAAAACGCCTCGATATCCTCTGGAACCACCACGGCACCCCTCACGCCGGCCAGCACATCCGCCGTGCCCATAACCGCCGTCGAGACGACCGGTGTGCCCTGAGCCATCGCCTCGAGCAACACCAGACCTTGCGTTTCGGTACGCGAAGCGAACACGAAGGCATCGGCGGCGTTATAACAATCGAGTAGCGTCGTCGTGCGATCCATGTAGCCCTTGAAGAGTACATTCGCATCAAGACCTAGCGAGGTCACCAGCTGACGAATGTGCGACTCGGCAGGTCCTTCTCCCGCGATGATCAACAGCACATCGGGAATCTTGATCCGCAGACGTGCGAGCATACGAACCAGAAAATCGATGTTCTTCTCATGCGCAACGCGCCCGACGAAGAGTGCGACGGGGCGCTGCCGATCGATTCCGTGAGCAGCTCTGAAACTGGCTCCGTCCCCAGGCGCGAAGCAACCGGCCGGCAAGCCAGTGGGCAGCACTTCGATTGGCGTACGTACGCCGTAGGCACGCAGTGCATCGGCCATTTGGCGTGAAGGCGAGATCACCGTTTGTACGTCGTGGCATTGCGAGACCGTGAAACGGCGTGCCAGCGCCTTCATCCACGAAGCCGGTAAACCGGGTACGTAGTGATGCAGATAGTGCTCAAAATAGGTGTGATAGGTCTCGACGATAGGCGCACCCAAGCGTCGTGCGACACGAACGCCGGCATAGTGCGCGAGGAAGGGCGTCTGGATGTGCACTACATCGATATCCTCGGAACGTAGCTGCGAGGCGTAGCGCATCAACTCGTTCCAATTGAACGCTCGATCTTCTGGATCACGGGGTACCTGAAACGAGGGAATTCGGACAACGTCTGCGTCATCGGCGATGT
>JALRHE010000013.1 GCA_023253235.1 Steroidobacteraceae bacterium | reverse complement strand
GCCGAGATTTCCGCGCCATCCGTTCGAGGTGTATTGACTCGCGTCACGGGCATGATCTTGTCGGCGCGAGGTGTACGAGCACCGCTGGGGGCTTACTGCGAGGTCATGGCCGAGCAAGGCGAAGGGATCGTCTGCGAGGTCGTCGGCTTTCGCGATGGCGAAGTGATGTTGATGCCGCTCTCGGCTGTGCAAGGCCTGTTGCCGGGAACCGCCGTTCGCGTGCTCACCTTGACGGCGCGAGTGGGTGTGGGTGCCGGTCTGCTGGGACGCGTCGTCGATGGGCTCGGCGAGCCGCTCGATGGCGGTCCGGCGATCGTTCCCGATGTATTCGTGCCGTTACGGGGCGAGCGAAAAAATCCGTTGCACCGCGCCGCGATCACGGCGCCGCTGGATGTTGGCGTTCGTGCCATCAATACATTTCTCACCGTAGGTCGCGGGCAAAGAATTGGTCTGATCGCCGGCAGTGGCGTCGGCAAAAGTATGCTGCTCGGGATGATGACTCGCTTCACGGAGGCGGATGTCATCGTCATTGGCATGATCGGTGAGCGTGGGCGCGAAGTACTCGATTTCGTGCATGAAACCTTGGGTGAAGAGGGCTTGAAGCGCTCTGTCGTGATTGCCGCCCCTGGCGATCGCTCCCCGGTTGTCCGTCTTCGTGCTACGCATTACAGCTGTGCTGTTGCCGAGTACTTTCGCGATCAAGGGAAAAATGTTCTGCTGTTGATGGATTCGTTGACTCGCGTAGCGCATGCGCAGCGCGAGGTGGGTCTTGCCGTCGGCGAGCCGCCGACGACTAAGGGCTATACGCCGTCGGTTTTTTTCCTGATCAACGAACTCGTCGAACGAGCTGGCAACGTCAGTGCGGCGGGCAGCATCACCGGTATTTATACGATCCTTGCCGAAGGGGACGATGCGAACGATCCGATCGTCGATGGTGCCCGCGCCATCCTCGACGGGCACGTGTTGCTATCGCGTGAGATCGCGGCGATGGGTCAGTATCCGGCCATCGATATCAGTGTCTCGGTATCTCGGTTGGCTACGAAGTTGATTTCGGGCGAGCGCCGCGCACTCGTTACCAAATTTCGCCGACTCCTTGCGACCTACGAGGAAAACAAGGATCTCGTGGCTGTGGGCGCTTATCGACAGGGCACCAACCCCGAGCTTGATGAAGCGTTACAGCGACGCGCGGTGTTTCGTGAGTTTCTCTCACAAGATGCCGATCAATCCGTCTCTCTGGAGCAAGGCTTCTCGCAATTGCAGTCGGTGCTTGGGTGAGTGATCGCGCGGCGAAACGTGCGCAACGTTTGCAACGCGTAGCGCGAATCGGTGATGCCGTCGCAAAGGCGTCGGAAGCTATCGTCGCGCAGCGGCGTGGCGAACTAGCGGTCCACGAGGAACGACTGCAGGTCGTTGAAAACTACTGTCGTGACTACGCCGAGTCGACCCGTCGACAAGAGACGGCGGGACAGAACATCGTGACGTGGCGAAATTACCGGGATTTCTCGGGTTGGTTGTCGCAGATGTCAGTTGCTCAGCGTAATGAGGTCGCACAGGCGCAATTCTTCGTGGATGCCGCTGTGGACGAGGCGCTGCAGAAGCGAAACTTTGCGCGTGCTCTAGAGAACGCTTCCGAACGCGCCGCTAACGCTGCCGCCCGCGAGGCTGCGCAACGGGAACAGAAAGCCATGGACGCGCTTGCGCGTCCGATGCCGGACGGGTTGGCATCTTAGTTGCACATACCGGTGTAGTTAAATTGCACCGGCAACGTTTGGCACCATGTCTGGCACTTCCGCACTGCTGAATCTGCTCGAAGGATCGGGGTCCGCTCTCCTGAATGCGCCTGAAACGACGCAGAATGGGGTCAGTGAAGCCGATTCCTCTCATTTTGTTTCTCTAATGAAACAATATGAGGATTCAGGGTCACCGGAGGAGGCTACCGCTTCTGAGGGGCGCGATCCGGCCCTCGAAATGCTCGGCAATGGCTTGCCGATACCGGTGGTAACTCCGGTCATGTTGCCGACTGAGCCCACCGCGATTCCCCGCGTAGCGCCGGCAACGATGTCCGCGCCGGTCATGTTGCCGGCGGCCGTGGAGGCCGAGGCGGACACCCGACTCGAAGAGTTCGCCGTCGGACTGGGGATTGATCGCGAGCTTGCCCGCTTGTTGTTGCGAGAAACCGCTGTAGAGCCAACTGCGAGCGACGTCGATTCAATGCGGGTAGCGTCATTGCAGGCGACGAGCATTCCGCTACCGGTGGCGGTGCCGCCGTCGGAACCACCGGTGGCTGTACCGGCGGAAAAATCGACCAGCGCAATCTTGATGCCCGAGCCATCGGCGGTTTCAACCACCGATCGTTCACCCTCGGCTATCCCGCAGTCGGTGGTGACGCCAGCGTCCGTGGCTGCACCGGCTGAAAAACCGATCACCGTAACCTTGGTGACCGAGCCAGCGGCCGCTCTAGCTGCCGATCGTGCGCCGACGCCGCGTTCCGAGAACCCGCTTCCCCGCGCGGCTGATGTATCGCTGCCACTCGCGGGGACTGCCGCGCCCGCTTTGCGTGATGAAGATGTTCTGAGATGGCGCGCTTTCATTCACCGCTCATCGTCTGGCGTGCGTGAACCGGCGCAAGAGATCGCGGTACAAGCGGCGAGCGACGAGACGCTCGATCCCGTTTCAGGCGCTCCGCGTCGCGGCTTGAGCGAAAGCGATTTTACGGCTGCCACAGCCTCGTTGCGTGGCTTCGCGTTGGAGCGACGTCAGATTCTGACGAGCACCGTGACACCGGTCGGGTCGACGGTATTGAATGGGGTTATGCCTGGCGATAGTCCGGTGAATCCCGCGGTGCTGCCGGTTGCTGCGAGTGCGCCGTCAAGCGTGCCGATGACGGTTCAAGCCGATCCTTTAACGACCCCGCTGCGTGTGCCCGATCCGGCGTTACAGCATGAACTTCGCGCCGAGCAGTTTGCGGAACAGGTGGGTCGACGCATGCTGCAACAGATTCGCGAAGACCGCTGGACCGTTAACTTGCAGCTCGATCCGCAGCGCTTGGGCCCGATGGATATCGAACTGCAGCTCGACGGTAATCAAGTCACCGCCCAGGTGGGGGTCGCCAATGCGGAGGTTCGCCACCTGTTGGAGTCCGCGTTGCCTAAACTACGCGAGTCATTGGATTCGGCAGGGCTAAACTTGGCCAACTGGTCATTCGCACAGTCTGGCGCTCGTGAGTACCGCGAATTTGCGCAACAGACTGCCGCTGCGGCGGCGAAGGCGGCGCCGAAGAGTGCCGAGGTTGCGATCGAGGATGAGGTTTCGCGCAGGGTGACCGAGGACTCGGCATCACGCGTGGTGGATGTTTACGTTTAACGTTTTGACTATTCTGGTGTAGCACTATGGCTGACAAGAAAGACGACAAAAAGAAGGCTCCGGATGCGGCTCCCGCCGAAGGCGAAGAGGGCGCACCGAAGAAGAAATCCAAGCTGCTGCTCATCATCATGGTGGTGGTCGGCGTGCTCGTGTTGGTCGGCGGATCCGTCGGGGCGACACTGTTCCTGACGGGCTTCTTCGATCACAAGCCTGCGGCCGAAGCTGGTGCGGAGCACGGTGCAGATGGCCACGCTGCCGATGGCCATGCGGCCGAGGGTGAGCACGGAGCCGAGGGTGGCGCCGCCGGTCCGCAGGTTCCGGATGGTCCGCAGCTGCAGACCAAGGAAATTCCAGAAGGCGAGCGGTTCGCGGCGACCTACAAGCCGATCGAGCGCGACTTCACCTTGAACGTGCCGAACTCTCGCAAGTTCGTCCAGTTCCGCATCGCATACAAAACTTTCTACGGCGAAAAAATCGTCGAGCGCGTCACGACTCACCAGATTGCCATCGAGGCCGCGATCATCGGTACTGCGGGTCAATACAGCGAAGAAGAAATGGTGTCGGTGGACGGACGTGCGCGGTTGGCGGCGGCGCTTCGTGATGCGATGAACGACGTGCTGATTCGCAACGAGGACTTCGGTGGAATCGAAGAAGTGATGTTCACGCACTTCGTTTTCCAATAACGGGCCTCTCGGCAACGAACGAAGAAATCGAACAAGAACATGTCTAATTCAGGTCAAGTACTGACGAGCGACGAGGTGCAGGCTCTCGTCGACGCGATGGCGAGCGGCGAGGTGGATGTCTCGCCCGATACCGCCGCGTCCGCGGCGCCCGCTGTGCAGGCTTATAGCCTCGTCTCGACCGATACCACCTCGCGTTCGCAGTTAGCCGCGATCGAGATGATCAACGATCGTTTCGCTCGGCAGCTTCGCGGAGGTCTGCTGAACCTGCTGCGTCAAGCCGTCAAAGTCTCGATCAATCCCTTTGAGGTGACGACTTTCGGCGCATACATCCAGAGCGTTCCGTCACCGTGCAGTGTGAACATCGTGCGCTATCCGCCGTTGCGTGGGTATGGTCTCGTCACGATCGACCCGTCGGTGGTCTACGGCGCAGTCGACAGTTTCTTCGGCGGTCGTGGTTCAGGCTCGATCGAGCCTTCCGCGCAGCGTGGCTTTACGCCAACCGAGG
>JALRHE010000061.1 GCA_023253235.1 Steroidobacteraceae bacterium | reverse complement strand
GACTCCATGTGCTCGTCACGGGCAACGATATCTATGCGCCGGTTCGTTTGAACGACGCCGATACCGTGGCGCGTTTCGCCGCGCCGAATGAAGTGCTCGCGTCAGGCGTGCTGTGGGAAGAAAATCGACGACAACTCGCGTTCAAACCTTTCGTGGTCAGCAAGGAGACGGGGCGTGGAGTCGTGGTGGGTTTCACGGCCGACCCGAACTTCCGCGCTCACATGGCGGGTCTGAATCTGATTTTTCTTAACGCAATCTTTCGCGGCGCTGCGGTGACGTACGACGCCAATACCCACTAAGGACGGCCGCTCGAGGGTAGTTTGAAGTCGAGGCGAATGGCGAGCGCTCGCAGCCCGATCGTCACCAGTGCGCATGCCGTCATGGCAAGCCATCCCGCACCGCCTGTCGTTGCGATGATGACGTAGCTGCCGCCGCCCGCGGCGGCGCAAATCGCATAAGGCCTGTGATCGTGGAAGAGTTGTGGCATCTCGTTGCAGACGAGGTCGCGTAGTACTCCGCCAAAAGTTCCGGTGATGACGCCCATCATCACCGCGACGATCGGTGGCTGCTGCATGATCCATGAGAGATGGGTGCCGGTGGCGCAAAACAAACCGAGGCCAATGGTGTCGGGCGCTTGCAGCCAGCGCTCGCTGCGCTCGAGACGTGTCCGACTGATGATGGTCGCGCACACGATGGACAGGGCGAGTACGCCAAGTAGAACGGTCTGGTGCTCGACCCAAAAAAACGGTCGGCGATCGAGCAGGATGTCGCGTAGCGTCCCGCCACCGAAGGCCGCCAGAAATCCGCAGACACAGATTCCGACGATATCCATCCGTTTGCGCAGAGCACCGATGACGCCGGAGATGGCAAACGCCGCGGTGGCCAGATACTCCAACGTGACAATGGAGTGCTGACTCAGGGTGACGATGGGGTCCATAGAGCTCATGTGCCGCGTAACAACTGCCAGGTGCCGAGTCCCGCGAGGGTTGCGAGGATCGAACTGGTGACGTGAAGAGCGATGCCGCCGGCCGCCATGCCGAAGCGGCCTTGTTGCAACAGGCCGACGATCTCGCTCGAGAAGGTGGAGAAGGTGGTAAGGCCTCCGCAAAATCCGGTGATGATCAAGAGTCGCCACTCAACGGGTAGATCCTCTCGCTGCGCTAACGAGGCGAGCGCGAGCCCAACGACGTAGCCACCGATGATGTTGGCGGCGAGCGTGCCCGGCGGAAGATCCGGAAATAGACGATTGAGTCGCTCTCCGAGCTGCCAGCGCAGCCAGGCACCGAGGGCGGCGCCGATTCCTACCGCTGCGACGGATGGCCACATGCTCGACATTCCTCTGGTGGGTGACCCGTACATGATAGCGTCTGTCACAATGCGTGCGTGATGAACGAGACAGACGACCAGCCGCGCCTCTCCAAGCGCATGAGTGAATTGGGGTTGTGCTCGCGCCGCGAGGCCGAGCAGTGGATCGTCAACGGCTGGGTACGTGTCGATGGTCACGTCGTCGATGTGCTAGGCACTCGGGTCAGCCGCGAGGCCAAGATCGAAATCGATCGCCGTGCTCGAGCGCAGCAGGACGAGCTTGTGACCGTCATCCTCAATAAGCCG
>JALRHE010000389.1 GCA_023253235.1 Steroidobacteraceae bacterium | reverse complement strand
TCGTCGCGGTCGCCGTACTGCTTCTCGCGCCGCTCGCGTCGCTCTTGGGCCTCGAGGCTGAGCGTGGCGACCGGTCGGGCCTCGAGCCGTTTGATACCGATCTCTTCGCCGGTCTCGAGGCAATAGCCATACGAGCCGTCTTCGATGCGCTTGAGCGCCTCTTCGATCTTGCGGATCAACTTACGTTCGCGGTCACGCGTGCGCAGCTCGAGGCTGAACTCTTCTTCCTGCGTGGCGCGATCGTTCGGGTCTGGGAAGTTCGCTGCTTCGTCCTTCATGTGCGAAACCGTACGATCGACTTCGACCATCAGGTCTCGCTTCCAGCTCTCGAGAATCTGCCGGAAGTGATCGAGCTGTTCGCGGCTCATGTACTGCTCGCCGCGCTTGACGATGTACGGCTGAACGTTACGCGGACCTGCTAGCAGATTGTTGTCTTCGTCGTCGCCGTCCGTCTGCACGGGCGCGATCGGACGCGGATTACGCTGCACGAAAGTGGCGGTGATGCCGGTGGGCTTGCTCTTGACCGGGGCGGGCTTGGTGGACGCGCTCTCGACGGCCTTCTGCACGACTGGGGTGGTCTCGACGGCAGCTGCCGATTCGGTGGCTTTGCCGGTTTTCTTCTTGGGCAAGGTTTTACTCGCGGAGTTCGAGGCGACCGACGGCGATGCTTTACTGCGCGCAGTGGGGGTCGCGGATTTGACGTTCTTCGCGGCTTTCGCCGCGGGTTTCTTGGCCGGCATCAGGCGCTCCTTAACTCAAGGGGCTCTGCAGGACGCGCGAGTATACCGGCAAATTTTCAGATGGTGCAGTCCGATATTCAGGGCAAATTGACTGCCGGTTCGGGTACCCAGCCGGCCTTGCGACGGGTGGCGACGACCGTGGTGTAAATGCCGCCACGAACATTAAATTTCCCCGTCAGACGCATGAAGCGCGGCTTCGTCGCTGCGGCTAGATGATCGGCGATCTCGTTCGTGACGGCCTCATGGAAGGCGCCGCGGTCGCGGAACGCCCACATGTAGAGCTTGAGCGACTTCAGCTCGACGCAGGCAAGGTCCGGCACGTATTCGAGCTCGAACGTGGCGAAATCGGGCTGTCCCGTCTTCGGGCAGAGGCAGGTGAACTCCGGAATCGTCATCCGGATCGTGTAGTCGATTTCCGGCTGCGGGTTCGGAAAGGTGTCAACTTGGGTCGAGGGCAGGGTGGTCATGGGAGCTTACTCACGGGCCGGATGTGACGACGATAGGAAGCCGATTAATTTACACTAGCGGCCGCAGGCGGTGGTCAGTCACCGCGGAGAATTTTCACAAGATGCGTTTGACCAAGATCAAGCTGGCCGGGTTCAAGTCGTTCGTCGATCCGACCACCGTTTCCTTCCCGAGCAACCTCACGGGCGTCGTTGGCCCGAACGGCTGTGGTAAATCCAACGTCATCGACGCCGTGCGTTGGGTGATGGGCGAACTGTCCGCCAAGCATTTGCGTGGCGACTCGATGGCCGATGTCGTGTTCAACGGTTCGAGCTCGCGCAAGCCAGTCGGCAAGGCGTCGGTCGAGCTCGTATTCGACAACTCCGACGGCAAGATCGGTGGCAACTATGCCGCGTATGCCGAGGTGTCGCTGCGCCGCGAAGTGTCGCGCGATGGCTCGAGCGGTTACTTCATCAACGGAGCGCGTTGTCGTCGCAAAGACATCACGCAACTCTTCCTCGGTACGGGACTCGGCTCGCGCAGTTACGCGATCATCGAGCAAGGCATGATTTCGCGCGTCATCGAAGCGAAATCCGACGAGATGCGCGCGTTCATCGAAGAGGCGGCCGGCATCTCGAAGTACAAGGAGCGACGTAAAGAGACCGAGAGTCGCATCGCCGATACGCGGGAAAATCTCGAACGCCTGCAGGATTTGCGCGACGAGGTCGACAAGCAGATTCGGCATTTGCAACGACAGGCAGCGAGCGCACGCAAGTACCAAACGCTCAAGGAGCAGGAGCGACGTCTCACCGCCGAGCTGCTCGCGCTGCGTTTGCGCGATCTCGACAGCGGTGCCGAGGTGCACGACTCAGCTGTGCGCGAGAAGGAGCTTGCCATGCAGGCAGCGCTCGCCGATCTGCGCTCCGCAGAGGCGGCAATCGAGACGCAGCGCGGCTACCACGCTGAACAGACCGATGCGCTCTCGCAAGTGCAGGCACGGTTCTATGCGGTCGGCGCCGATATCTCGCGCACCGAGCAACAGATTCAATTCGCGCGCGAGACGCGTGATCGGAAGCGATCGGATCTCGCTGACTCGCGCCGCACCCTCGAAGCTCTGTCGGCGCAGATGGCGCGCGACGAGCAGGAGCTGCTTGCGATCCGCGATGAACTGGCGCGGCTCGCGCCGGACCTCGAGCGCGCGCAAGCGGCCGAGCGATCCGCTGCGAGCGCATTGGAAGCCGCTGAGCAGTCGCTCGCGTCGTGGCAGCAACAGTGGGAAGCGTTCAATAGCGAGTTTGGTTCGGTGAACCAGACGGTACAGGTCGAGCGCGCCCGTATCGAACAACTCGAAAATCAACTGCGTCGCTTGCGTGCCCAACGTGACCGACTCGATGTCGAGCGCGATGCCCTGTTGGCTCAGGAGAGCCAGGGCCAGTTGTTCGAGCTCGGTGAGCGCGAATCGCAAGCGCGTACGGCTGCCGAAGGTCTCTCGCGTAGCCTCAACGAAGCGCTCGCCAAGGTGCAGGGCTTGCGTAGTGAGCAGCTCTCGCTGGAAGAGAGACTCGAAGGTGCCCGCACGGATCGTGAGCGCGCACGCGCGGAGATGATGTCGGTTGAGGCGCTGCAGCGCGCGGCACTCGGTCAGGCCGACTCCAAGGCCGGCAATTGGTTGAAGTCCGCCGGTCTTGCCGATCGCAAGCGCGTGGCGGAATTGCTCTCGGTCGAGAGTGGATTTGAACGCGCCGTCGAGACGGTGCTCGGCGACTACCTCGAAGCCGTGTGCGTCGATGGTCTCGACTCGCTACTCGATACGCTCGGTGCGGCCGAAGGCGCGCAGCTGGCTATTTTCGAAGGCGGTATCGCTTCGAGTTCCGCCACTGGGGATCGGCTGGCATCGAAGGCCAGTGGTCCCGAAGCCGTGCTCGATGTGCTCGCGACGGTACGTGTCGCTGATAGTCTGGGCGCAGCCTTGGCGATGCGTCGTTCGCTCGAGCGCGGCGAGTCCGTCATCACGCGCAATGGCGAGTGGGTCGGTCGCGGTTGGTTGCGCGTGGCCCGCGGCGGTGATCCGCACTCGGGTGTCATCGAGCGCGAACAACGTTTGAAGACCTTGCGTGGCGAGTTCGATCAAGCTGAAACGAGATACCGTGAAGTCGAAGCGGCCTTGCAGACGGCGCGTACGGCCATCGGCGTCGCCGAGTCCGAGCGTGACTCGGTCCAAGGTCGTATCCAACAAGCCCACCGGCAGCACGCCGATCTGTTGGGTCAACTCGAAGCGTCCCGTGCACGCTTGCAGGAGTCGAGTTTGCGACGTGAGCGACTCGAACTCGAGTCGGCCGATGTCGCGCGCGAGATCGGCGTGACCGACGAGGCCATCGCACGTGCGCGAGTCGAACTCGAACGTGGATTGGCTCGAGTCGGCGAACTCGATGGTCGTCGTCCCGAGCTCGATGCCGAACGCGAGCAGGCGCGGGATACCGTCGCGAACGCTCGCGCTGCGGCGCAATCGGCGCAGCTTGCGGCGCGTGATCTACTCGTGCGCGCCGAGGGGCGTCGCACCGCAGAATCTTCGATGACGGTGGGTATCCAGCGTGCGAGCGAACAGAGCTCGGTGTTGACCACGAAGGTCGCCGAACTCGAATCGGAGCTCGCGGGCGGTGAGGGTCCGATCCTCGAACTCGAGGGCGTGCTCGAGGGTTTGCTGTCGAGACGGCTCGAAGTCGAAGCCGACCTTGGTCAGGCGCGACGCTCGCTTGAACAAGCCGACGCTGATCTGCGTGCGCTCGAGGAACGTCGCCAGGCTGCCGAGCAGCGTGTCGAGCAGACCCGGTCGGCCATGGATGAAGCGAAGCTCGCCGCACAGGAGACGCGCGTGCGTCGCGAGGCGATTGCAGAGCAGTTCGCTGCGACCCAATTCGATCTCGCCGAGGTTCTGCAGAATCTCGCGCCCGAAGCTGCCGTTCCCGATTGGGAGGTGCAGCTGTCGGAAGTGCGTACCGATATCGAGAAGCTAGGTCAGGTGAATCTCGCCGCGATCGACGAGTTGCAGCAGAGCACCGAGCGCAAGGAATACCTCGATCGTCAGTACACCGACCTCACGTCAGCGCTCTCGACGCTCGAAGAGGCGATGCAGAAGATCGACAAGGAAACGCGCACGCGGTTCGAAGACACCTTCAACCGTATCAACGCCGGCTTGCAGGCGAAGTTCCCTCGTCTCTTCGGTGGCGGTCATGCCTACCTCGAGCTGACGGGAGAAGATCCGTTGGCAGCCGGGGTGTCGGTGATGGCCCGCCCGCCGGGCAAGCGGAACGTCACCATCTCGCAACTCTCGGGTGGTGAGAAGGCGCTGACTGCCGTCGCTCTCGTGTTCTCGATCTTCGATCTGAATCCGGCGCCGTTCTGTCTGCTCGACGAAGTGGATGCGCCGCTCGATGAGAACAACGTCGGCCGCTTCTGCGACATCGTGCGCGAGATGGCCAGTCAGGTTCAGTTCATTTTCATCACCCACAACAAGGTCACGATGGAGCTCGCTTCGCAGCTGCTCGGTGTGACCATGAATGAGCCGGGTGTATCGCGTCTCGTCGCCGTGGATGTCGATGAGGCGGTGCGTCTGGCGGCGAGTTGAGTCAATGGCCATCATCGAACTGCTGACGGCGGATTTGCGACTGGCATTACTGCTCGTCGGTGCCTTGTTGCTCATCGGTATCGTGGTGTGGGAAGTCGTGCAGCGACGCCGCGCCAATCAAGCGGACGCTGCGCATCAGGCTGGGCCGCCCGCGGTTGATCCGTTGCTCAGATCGGATGCGGCGCCGGAAGTTCGTGAAGATCCGTCGCTGACGCTGCCCGAGATGCATGTTCGCGATCGTCTCATCGAGCCGACACTCGTCGATTTTGATGCGGCGATTGCCAAGGAACCCTCTCTCGGCATTCCGGTACTCGACTCGGTGACCTTGACGGATCCCGTCGGCGCACCGGCTGGCGCTAGCGAACCCAACGTTCAAGCGGCATCCGAGCATCCGCCCGAGCCGAGCCCGCAGTCGGTCGCAGCGGCGATCGCGCCTCCTGCCGTCGCTGATGCTCGCGCTCACGAGCCGGTGGCGATGCGTCTCGATTGGCCGCCGCCGGAGCAGCAACGCATCATCGGCGTGCGGGTCATCGCGCGAAATGGTGAGCGCTTCACGGGTGTGAGCCTGCGACAGGCGTTGCTCGGTGAGGGCTTCCAGCACGGGGAACTAGAGATCTTCCATCGTCCGATGTCGGATGGTCGAGTGTTGTTGAGTGCGGCGAGTCTCACCAAGCCCGGCAACTTCGATCTGGCAACCATGGATTCGGGGCTCTTTCTCGGTTTGAATCTCTTTGCAGTTTTGCCAGGGCCGTTGCCCGGACGAGATGCGGTCGATAAATTGTTGATCGCGGGGCACACCTTGGCGCAGCGTTTGCGTGGCGAGTTGCGCGATGCGCGTGGCGAAGCTCTGACCGAAGCGCGACTCACCGAGATGCGTCGCGAGGCCGCTGCGAGCGACGGCTGAGATGGGCGGGGGCCGAGACGGTCACGAGTCGGCCGACCGCGCTGCGCAATTGCGCCGCAGCATCGAATATCACAATTACCGTTATCACGTCCTCGACGATCCGGAACTTCCTGATGCGGAGTTCGATCGGTTGCTCGTCGAATTGCGTGAGCTCGAGGCGCGACATCCCGAACTCGTCACACCGGACTCACCGACGCAACGCGTCGGTGGTGCGCCGAGTGATGAGTTTCAGGAGGTTCGGCACCGTGTGCCGATGCTCTCGATCGATAATGCGTTCAGCCGCGAGGATGTGCTCGCCTTCGATCGACGTATCCGAGAGCGACTCGGTTCTGAGGCGGAACTCGATTATTCGGCGGAGCCGAAGCTCGATGGTTTGGCGATCTCAGTCACTTGGGAGCATGGCCACTTAGTCCGTGCCGCCACCCGCGGCGATGGTACGACGGGCGAGGATGTGACTGCGAACGTCCGCACCATCCGCTCGATCCCGTTGCGATTGCGAGGGACGGCACCGGCGCTGCTCGAAGTGCGCGGTGAGATCTTCATCTCCAACGCGGGTTTCAAACGACTGAATGCCGAGGCGATGGCGCGCGGTGACAAAGTGTTCGTCAATCCGCGCAATGCCGCAGCAGGCAGTCTGAGACAACTCGATCCGAACGTCACCGCGACACGTCCGCTGGATGTGTTTTTCTATGCACTCGGTGTATTGGAAGGCGCGACGCTGCCGCAGACGCATACCGAAGTGCTTGCGATGCTGCGTGACTGGGGTTTGCGCGTATCACCCGAAGTCAAGCAGGTGCGGGGCGCCGCGGGTTGTCTCGAATACTTTGACGACATGGCGCGGCGGCGACCGTCACTGGCGTACCAAATCGATGGTGTCGTCTACAAGGTCGATCGCTTGGCCTTGCAGCGTGAACTCGGGTTCGTCTCGCGCGCACCTCGCTGGAGCGTGGCGCACAAGTTTCCGGCCGAGGAGGCCCTGACGGTGCTGCGAGCGGTCGAGTTCCAAGTGGGTCGCACGGGTGCGCTCACGCCGGTGGCGAGACTCGAACCCGTGTTCGTCGGCGGCGTTACGGTCAGCAACGCGACCCTGCACAACATGGATGAGGTCGAACGCAAGGACGTGCGTCTCGGCGATACCGTGGTCGTACGACGCGCCGGTGACGTCATTCCCGAGGTCGCGCGCGTCCTGCTCGAGCGTCGTACGGCCGAGGCGGGACGCATTTCTTTGCCGAGCGTGTGCCCAGTATGCGGGTCGCCCGTCATACGCGATGCGGATGCGGCGGTCGCGCGCTGTACCGGTGGATATCGTTGCAGCGCGCAGCGTAAGGAGCGCTTGCGCCATTTCGCCTCGCGACGCGCGCTCGATATCGAAGGTCTCGGCGAGAAGTTGGTCGATCAATTGGTGGACGCCGAGCTCGCACGCTCACCAGCAGATCTTTTTACCTTGACTCAACCTGCTTTGGCAGCGCTCGAGCGGATGGGCGCCAAGTCTGCCGACAACATCCTCGCGGCGATCGAGCGCTCCAAGACGACGACCCTGGCGCGCTTTCTGTTCGCGCTCGGTATACGTGAAGTGGGCGAGGCCACGGCTGCAGCGCTCGCGCAGCACTTCGGTGCCATCGAGCCGTTGATGGAGGCGGATCTCGAGACCATCCAGCAAGTGCCGGATGTGGGCCCGGTGGTCGCAGCGCATGTTCAGACGTTCTTCGCCGATCCACTCAATCGCAAGCTCGTTGAGGATCTGCGCTCTGCGGGTGTCAACTGGCCTGCAGCCACGGTCCAGCCGATCGGCGAGCAGCCACTGGCAGGGTTGACCTTCGTACTGACAGGGACGCTCGAGGCGATGTCGCGCGAAGAGGCCGAAGAGGCCTTGCGAGCGCTCGGTGCCAAGACATCCGGCAGCGTGTCACGTAAGACGAGCTACGTCGTGACGGGCAGCGATGCGGGCTCCAAGTTGCGCAAGGCGGTCGAGCTCGGTGTGCCCGTTCTCGACGAGCAGTCTCTGTCGCTCATCCTCAAAGAAAAACGCGCACCGTAACAGCCGTCTGAAATGAAAAAGGCCGCCGGATTTCTCCGGCGGCCTTGATTCGTGCTCGAGACGAACTGAGTCTTACTTCTTTTCTTCGCTCTTCGCGTCGGCCTTGGCTTCTTCAAGCTTGCGCTCGATCTTGGCGGCCTTCTCGAGTTCTTCGCTGTACGTGCGGAACTTCTTGGCAAGCACGGCTTGATTGAGCTGCGCTTTCACCTGCTCGAACGGCGGCGGCTCGACTTGGCGGATGTCATCCAGACGGATCACGTGCCAACCAAACTGCGTCTGCACGGGTTTGGCGATCGTCTCGCCTTTCTTCAGCGCCATCACGGCGTCGGCAAAGGGCTTCACCATGCTCGCCGGGCTAAACCAGCCGAGATCGCCACCGCGATCGCGCGATGAGTCGAGCGAATCTTTGGCGAGCGTTTCGAATTTCTCACCGCGGTTGAGGCGCTCAAGGATCTGCGTGGCGGCGATTTCCGTCGGCACGAGGATGTGGCGAGCGCGGTACTCGTTCGGGGCCATCTGCGCGACTTGAGCGTCGTACTCGGCTTTGAGCTCTTCGTCGGTCGGCGTCTTGTCCTTGAGATACTTCTCGGCGGCAGCCTGCTGCAGCATGTTCAGACGCATCAACTCGAGCTCGGCGGCAAGAGCGCTCTCTTTGTCGAGACCATCCTTCTGCGCCTGACCGGCGACGACGTGCATCGTGATGAGCGAGTCGAGGGCGCGCTTGCGCTGCTCGGCGTCGAGCTCCGAAGACGGTCGACCCGTAGCCGACTGGACGAAGAAGTCGAACGTGCCCTGCGTGATGGTCTTGCCGTTGATCGTCGCAACCGGCTTTTTGGCGGCCTCGTTGGCTGCGTCTGCTGCATCACCCTTGGGTTGGCAGGCGGCGAGTGCGATGCCCACGGCGGCGACGGTCAGGAATCGGGAAATCTTCATGTGAACGGTCTCGGTCAGAATGGAAGAGCGGATTATGAGGGCAAGCGGGCGTCGATGGACAGGGCATGAATGTCCGTTTGCATGAGGTGCGCCACTGCTTGGTAGACCAGTTGATGACGGCGCAGCGGCGGCAGCCCCACAAATCGCGTGCTGCTGATCGTGACGTGGA
>JALRHE010000351.1 GCA_023253235.1 Steroidobacteraceae bacterium | reverse complement strand
CGTAGACACCGTTGGTGATCCAGGTCTTGGTGCCGTTGATGACATAGTGATCGCCATCGCGACGCGCCACGGTCCGTATGCTCTGCAGATCGGTGCCTGCATTGGGCTCGGTGAGACCGATGCCCCCGCGGATTTCGCCGCTCGCAAACTTCGGTAGCCAACGTCGCTTCTGTTCGTCCGTGCCGTGTCGTTGCACGCAGGCGGCCATGATCAGGTGCGAATTGAAGATGCCGACGGGGGCCATCCAGATCGACGCGATGCTCATCACGATGCGCGCGTAGGTCGATGCAGAAAGACCGAGTCCACCGTATTCCGGGTCGATAGTCGCTCCGAATAGGCCGAGCTCCTTCATCTGTTCGACGATCTCGAGCGGGTACTCATCGGCGTGGTCGAATTTCTTGGCGATGGGCTTCAGTTCCCGCTCGGCCCAGCGTTCGATCGATTCTAGAATCTCGTTATCTACGTCGCTCATGGCGTTCTCCGCAGTGACGGGTCGTAAAGGTCAGTAGTTCATCTTGTCTTCGACGGCGTGACCGCGCTTGGCCACGAGAACCGTACGCTCGAATTCGCACACGATCTTGCCGTCCTGGTTTTTACCGATCGTGCGCACCGTGACGAGTCCGGCGGTGGGTCTCGATTTGGATTCGCGCTTCTCGAGCACTTCGGATTCGCCGTACAGCGTATCGCCAGCGAAAACCGGCGCGGTCATGCGGATGTCTTTCCATCCCATGTTGGCGATGGCTTTCTGACTGACGTCGGTCACGCTCATGCCGACGAGAATGGCGAGCGTGAGGGGCGAGGCGACGATGCACTTCCCAAACTCCGACGCTTTTCCATACTCGGCATCAAAGTGCAGCGGATGGGTGTTCATCGTGAGTAGGGTGAACCAGGTGTTGTCGGTTTCGCTGATGGTGCGACCCGGTCGATGTTCGTACACGTCGCCGACGACGAAATCTTCGTAGTAGCGACCGAAAGTCTCGCGATAGCGTTGGGGTGCTACGGGTTTGGCTGCTTGGCTCATCGGGAGGATCCTCGGCGGCTTGGGTAAATGTACGGACAAATGCTAGGATGCGATCCAATGGGTGTCAATCGAACTCAGCCTCGTTATCGAGCGCTCGCCGAGGTGCTGCAAAAAGATCTGCAGGCGGGTCGTTATCCCGTGGGTTCCGTACTGCCGGGCGAGCTCGAGCTCGTCGGTCGTCATCGCGTGAGTCGCCACACCGTTCGGGAGGCACTGCGATGTCTCGAGGAGCAGGGTCTGATCACGCGCAATCGCGGTATCGGTACCGTGGTCACGGCGCTCGAGTCGCCGCCGGGTCGGGTGCAGCGGCTCGCATCGCCGGCGGAATGGATGCGCTACCCGGAGGGGAGCCGACTCGTGGTGCTCGCAACCGATGAAGTCGTCGCTGACGGCGAGCTGGCGAGTTCGCTCGCCTGCAAGCGCGGCACGCATTGGTGTCGAGTGCGAGCACTACGGCGTTTGAAGGGTCGCGGTGGCGCGGTTATCGGCTGGTCGGATATCTATCTGCCGAAGGAATATGCGGCCGTTGCGATCTCGGTCGGCAAAGCCGGCGGCTACGTTTACGAGGCCATCGAAAAACGCTTCGGTGCGCGCGTGGAGACGGTCGAAGTCGAACTTCGCGCCGAGGTTCTCGATGCCGTTCGTGCCAAGGGGATGGGTGTGAAGTCCGGTACGCCATCTCTGGCGCTGGTTCGGCGTTATCGCGGGCGTGACGGTCGAGTCTTTCTCGTCACCATCGCCGAGCATCCGGCGGAGCGTTACACGTACGGATTTCGATTGCGTCGCAGCCGCGACGGGACGGTGTGGCTTCCCGATTAAGCGTTACGCTGGCGCGAGCGCTCGAGATCCAGCACGAGGATACCAAGCACGATCAGTGCAATGCCGAGCCATTGCCACAGGGTCAGTCGCTCATCGAGCAAGATCCAGGCGAGCAGCACCGTCGTTGGTGGCCCCACGGTCGAGAGCACCGCACCGCGTTGAGCACCGACTCGACGTACGCCCTCCGCTTGGAAGGAGGCTGGCAGGAACATGCAGACGATGGCCAACAACACGAGCAGCATCCAGGCGGAGGCGCTGAACGCGCCGAGTTCGGCGATATCGTGCGTGAAGAGAAAGTGCGGCAGCAGACAAGCCGGCGCTGCCGTCATGGCAATCAAAGTAAAACGCGCGCTGCCGATCTCGCGCGTGTACTTTTCGCTGACCACGAAGTAGATCGCGTACGACAAAGCAGAGCCGATCACCAGCAGGGCGCCGAGTAGATTTGCCCGAAGTTCGGCGAAATCGAACCCGCCCATCGTGAAGAAGATGCCGACGTATGTTAGTGCCAGTGCGAGCAACACGGTTCGTGTCGGCCAGCGGCGATCCCGCCACGCGTAATAAAGCACGACCATCGCCGGATAGCTGAAGATCAGCACCCGCTCGATGCTCGCTTCGATCATGGTCAGGGCGACGAAGTCGAGCATCGCACCAACGTAGTAGCACAGCGCTCCCACGGCGGCCGCGGTCAACAAGGCGCGTGGTGGCGTTGCGCGAATGGCCGCGAAGCCCTCACGGCGCAGTGCAAACCACCAGAAAAGCGGTAGTGCGAACAGGGCTCGTAGAGTGACGAGCGCCTCGACGCTGACACCCATCGAGTAGAGTTGCTTGGCAAAGATGCCCTTGGTCGCAAACAGCATCGCTGCAAAACTGACGAGCAGCGCGCCGACCGGATCGACCGGCTTGGATGAAGTGCTCAATGCGTCGCCTCAGGTCGCTTTGCGCGAAAAGTGCGCAATGGCCCAGATGCACCCACCGGCGATCAGGATTTCACCGAAGTTGTCGAGTTTCAGTGCGCGAAACGGCGGAGCGGCGCTTGCGAGCATCAATACACCGCCCAAGAACATCCACGGAAATCGGTGACGCCACATCACGGCGGCACCGGCGAGGATGACGACGAGACAAGTGAAGATCGAGGGCAGAGGCGGTGCGGTCGTGACCACTTGTTGTCCCTCGAAGCAGAACGCGTCTGCCGAGACCGCAGTCGAATAACGGACGAGATCGAACTCGCACACCGGGTGCAACGAGTCCTGCCAGAAGTGGGGCAGGTCGTAGATCATCAGTGCAACGCTCATGGCGCAAAATGCCAGCATCGCCTGCGGGTAACGCATGAAAGAAAAACCGGCGAAACGCAAGATCGAGCCACAGGCGACGATCAGCCAAGTGCCGGATAACCAGTGCAGCCAAAAGCGTGGCCACGACAGCGTCTCGAGGGTTTCACCCAAGCCAATGAATTTACCGAGACCGACGATGAGATTGTCCCAGACGAGCCCGAATTGCGGCACGAGCAGCACAAGCGCGATCACGAGGCCCTGATACCGCCAGAGACGCCACAGCCAAACGAGGAGGACCGCCTGTAGGAGAGCCTGCGCGAGGAACAACTCGGAATACATGGGGCGAGCGTATCATCGACCCGTCTTTTTGCGGAGTGTGACGACGATGAGTGGACCTTTGGCTGGAATCAAGGTGGTGGAAATGACGAGCGTGGTGCTCGGTCCGTGGGCTTGCCAGATGCTGGCTGACATGGGGGCCGATGTCATCAAGATCGAGCAGCCCCGGGGTGACAGTAACCGCTCGCTCGGCGCTAGCAACAACCCGGGTATGGCCGCGCTTTATCTGACCTGCAACCGCAACAAGCGCAGCATCGTGCTCGATCTGCGCGTTCCCGGTGCGAAAGACGCGTTTTTCGCTCTCATCAAAGATGCGGATGTGTTCGTTCACAACAATCGACCGCAAGTGATGACCAAGCTTGGTCTCGACTACGCAGACCTGAAAAAGATCAATCCAAGACTCATCTACTGTGGCGCCTACGGCTACTCGAAGAAAGGGCCTTATGGCCGCCTCGGTGCGCTCGACGATTCGATCCAGGCGGCGAGCGGCATCGCCATGCTCAATGAAATGGTGCTCGGCGAGCCTCGCTATCTACCAACAGTCGTTGCCGACAAGACGACGGCCATCACCGTGGTTTACGGGGTGCTCGCCGCGCTCTTTCATCGTGAACGCACCGGAGAGGGCCAGGAGCTCGAAGTGCCGATGTTCGAGACGATGGTCAACTTCGTCATGGCCGAGCACCTTTGGGGTATGACCTTCGAACCACCGAAGGGCAAGCCGGGCTACACGCGGCTGATGAGCAAAGACCGCAAGCCTTATAAGACGCTCGATGGTTATATCGCGGTACTGCCGTACCTCGATGCCCATTGGGTCAAATTCTGTCAGGTGGTCGGACGACCCGAGCTCGCGGCCGACGAGCGATTTCGTACCCTGGCCGATCGCGTCCGCAACATTGACCTGACCAACCGCACGACCGCCGAAATCATGGCGACCCGTACGACTGCCGATTGGCTGAGTGTGCTCGAAAACTCGGGTATCCCGCACATCGTGGTGAATACGCTCGAGGATCTGGCGACCGACCCGCATTTGCAGGCGACGGGTTTTTGGCAATTCGTCGATCATCCGACCGAGGGGCGTTTGCGGATGCCGAGCTTCCCGGTCAACTTCAGTGCCACGCCGGCATCGATCGATCGTCATGCGCCGCGTTTGGGCGAGCACACCGAAGAATTGTTACGTCAGGCCGGCTTGAGCAACGAAGATATCGCTGCACTCACGCACAGCGGCGCCGCACTCACGGCCGAACAGGCCGCGAAGTCTGTGGGAACGGGCGGAGACTGACGCGGTCGCTTACGCCTTGATGCCGTAAACGCGCAGCGCGTTGTCACGCAGGAATTTCCGCAGCGGATCCGGGCGCAGATTGAGCGCCAGCACCTCGTCCATGGTGCGCTTGAAGCCGAGCACCGGGAAATCCGTGCCGAAGAGCACCTTGTCCTGTCCGTAGGAGTTGATGTACTTCACGAAAGCCTCGGGCCAGTACTTGGGGCTGTGCGCATCTGACCCGATGAACACGTTCTCGTGCTTCCAGGCCATCGCAATCATCTCGTCGGTCCACGGAATACCGACGTGGATTCCAATCAGTTTGAGCTCCGGAAAGTCGCAGGCGATACCGTCGAGCAGGATGGGGCGACCCACGCTGCGCATCGGCGCTTCTTTGGTGTACACCATCGATTGCCCAACCTGCATCTGAATAGGCACACCGAGTTCGACGCACTTGGCGTAGAACGGGTAGTACTTCGCATGATCGGGCGGCAGATCGAACCAGTGCGGATACACGTGCGCGCCAATGAAGCCCATGTTTTTCACGGCATCCTCAAGCGCGCGTATACCGTTCATGCCCTCATAAGGATCGATGCCCGCCATGGCATAGAAGCGACCCGGGTATTTCTCGACCGCGCGCGCGATCACCTCGTAGGGGAGGTGGAAAGAACCCGGCAATCCCTTTCGACCCACTTTGGGAGCGAACAGGAAAGCCTTCTCGATGCCCGCCTCAGCCATTTGCGCAAGTTGCTGTTCGAGCGTGACGCCCTGCATATCGGTCTTGGACTTCATCTTCCCGGCGAAGAACTGGTCCTGCCAACCGGGTCGGTAGGAGAGCGCTTCTTCGGTCCAGATACCGCTGACGATGTCGATCGCAGGCACGGGCGGGGAGGTAGTCACTTCGGGAAATCTCCAATACACAGGGGCACGAGTCTCGGGCGGGGATATTGCCTAAACCCGGGCGCGGCGGCTGCAGTGAGGCGGTCGACTGGCCGTTTCGCGGTCCCTCCAGGATGCGATGCTGTTGCTATGCCGCAACAGACTTTGGTGCACGACAACGAATATCCGTTGCGACTCGCGGGGGCCGAGCTTTAGACTCGTGCGGCTTTTTCCCCACTCCTAATTAAGGACAAACCTGGAGGGATTGAATGTTCAATCGTCATCGGAAAATTTCCCTGATCGGCGCGAGCGTGGTGGCTGCCATCGCTGCGGCTCAATCAGGCGCGCAGGAAGCGCAGCTCGAAGAGATCGTCGTCACCGCCCGTCAGCGCGCCGAGCGCCTCGAAGACGTGCCAGCGACGGTGCAGGCCTTCACCGCCACGGAAATCCAGGCGGCTGGCATCGAGCGTCCGCAGGACTTCATCGCGTTGACGCCGGGCGTCGCGCAGGTGCAAACGGCGGAAGCCGGTGACCTTCAGGTCACGATCCGCGGCATCAACACGGGTCGCGACGCCGAAACCAACTTCGCGCTCGTGATCGATGGTGTGTTGCAGACCAACCCGAATGCGCTGAACCAGGAACTCAACAACGTTTCGCAGATCGAAGTGTTGAAGGGACCGCAAGGCGCTCTCTACGGTCGCAACGCCGTGGCTGGTGCCATGATCATCACCACACGCAAGCCGTCCGACTCGTTCGAGTTCGACCTCGGCGGTGGCTATGGTCAGTACAACAGCTACAAGCTGAATGCCTACATGGGTGGCCCGATTGGTGAGAACACCCGCGCTTCGGTGTCAGCCTACACCCGCAAGACCGACGGTCAGTGGGAAAATACGCTCCTCAAGTGCGACGACTGTGTCGATTTCTTTGAAGAGTCCGGCTTGTCGGCTCGCCTGATCACCGATCTCGAGGGTGGCGGCACGATCGACGCCAAAGCGAAGTTCTCGAAGCTCGATGCGGGCGCGATCAACTTCAATGCCTCGTTCGCGTTGCAAGAGGCGGCGGCCGGTGGATTTGGTGCGTTGTTCTACGAAGATGCCAACAAGCACAACTTCGTCTACCTGAACAACGTCAAGCCGCAAAACGAGCAGGAGAACATCAACCTGTCCGTCAAGGCGGAGTACCCGGTTGCGGTCGGTACCTTGACCGCGGTTGCTGCGTTCAACGACCAGACCAACTACTTCCTCACCGATGGCACCAGCGCGGCTTTCGGCTTGTACTCGGCCACCGCGTCGTGCACCAGCTCGCTTGCGGCGCGCACGAAGGACACGCCGCTCCCGGCGCCGTTCTTCTACCCAGGCTTGCTGCCGCCTTATGGCCCGACCACCTGCGACGGTTACCAGTACCAGCAGCGTGACCAGAAGGACACCAGCGTCGAAGTGCGTCTGACGTCGCCTGGCGACGAGGCTTTCCGTTGGGTGGCTGGCGCGTATCTCGCCGACATCCAGCGTAAGGTGATCGTGTCGCAGGGTTCGGACAACGCCACGGGCTTCGTGAAGCAGGGCCTCGTCCGCACGGGCGGTGCGAACCCGACCGATCTGCTGTACGACGACGACTTTGACAGCACGGTGCTCGCTGGCTTTGGTCAGTTGGCCTATGACATCCAGGACGGCCTCGAAGTCGCCTTGGCTCTGCGCTACGACCAAGAGAAGCGCGAAGTGTCGAACAACGTGCCGAAGATCGGTCCGCAAACGCCGGGCTTCGGTGGTTCGGGCAAGTTCATCAACCCGGCCTACGATGCCAACCCGGCACTCGCGAGCATCCCGGGTCGTTCGAAGACCTTCTCTCAGTTGCAGCCGAAGCTGTCGGTCAACTGGAAGGCGACGGACGGCGTGGCGCTCTTCGCGAGCTACGGTGTCGGCTTCCGCTCGGGTGGTTTCAACTCCTCGGGTAGCCGAGCCACGATCGAGCAAAACTTCGGCGGTCTCTGCACGGGCCCGACGCAGTGGGACAAGATCGGCATCAGCACCTTCCTGACCGTCCCGGCATGTAATGCCAACGGTTCGGATCGTTCGCTCAGCAACGTGCGTGACGACTACGAGAAGGAAGTCTCGAAGGCCTTCGAAGCGGGCTTCAAGTCAACCCTGCTCGACGGTTCGCTCGCGATCAACGGTGCGGTCTATCAGACCAAGATCGATGATCTGCAGTTCTTCAACTTCTTCGCCGGTCCCTTCGGTCTGTTGCGCGTCGTGACCAATGCCGAAGAGGCCGAGGTCAAGGGTATCGAGCTCGATGCTCGCTGGCGCCTCACGGACGTCATCACGGTGTTCGCGGGCTACGGCACGGCCGATAGCGAGATCAAGCGCTACGATGGTCGTCCGTACACCGCTGGCAACAAGATTCCGTACGCGCCGGAGTACACCGGTAATGCGGGTATCGACCTGAAGATTCCGCTCGGCGGATCCGACTGGACGATGAACGCGCGCGTCAACGGCACGTTCGTCGGTGAAACCTGGTTCAGCACGGTGCAGGGCAACCTCGTACCGAACCTGTTCACCTACTTCGGCTTCGGACAGGGTGAGTTCGCCAAGCAGAAGCGCGATGCCTTCAGCACCGTCGATGCCCGCGTGGGCGTGTCGAACGGTACTTGGGGCGTGACCGCTTGGGGTCGCAACATCACCGACGAGAGCTATCTCGCCGAAGTCATCCCGGCGCCGGAGTTTGGTGGTTCGTTCATCCACGATGCACCGGGTTCGTCCTGGGGCGTGGACTTCAGCTACTCGTTCCGCTGATCGTTCGCGTTTGAGTTGAATCAGGGCCGGGCGGCGCAAGCTGCCCGGCCTTTTTTATTGCGCACTCAGCGTGGTGTGCTCGCAGCCCGAAGCCCAGG
>JALRHE010000260.1 GCA_023253235.1 Steroidobacteraceae bacterium | reverse complement strand
CATTTCAAAAAATCGAGAATTCATTCAAGCGTAAAATTGAAATTGGTTTTTCAACAGGCGGGGCTATTTTCTTAGGAACAATTAGCAACAAAGGTAGTTTATTTTCAAATGACATGAATACAATACTTGGGCTTCATGTTCGCCTTGGGATGTCTGCAATCGTTGTCCTGCCACACCGACGAATGTCCGACGGGCGTGGCGACGCAGGATCCGGTTCGTCAGCGAGCGCTTGTGGTGCCGGATAAAGCCACTCGCGTGGCTAACTTCCACAACCAAACCGTCGCGGCCTTGGCCGAGATGATCGGTGCTGCTGGCCTCACGCATCCTTCGCAGGTGCGACCGGGTCATCTGATGACGCGCGATGGCGATGGTCGCGCGGTGTCGTTCGCTCGTTCGATCGACACCTTGCCAGCCGGCTGTTTGGCAACCGTTGACGCGCGCGCCGATGCGCTGCCGGAGCCATTTCGCAGTTGTTGGGGAGAAGCCCGGGCGGATCGATTCGCCGCCGCGAGCTAATCTCAATGACCGTCGAATGAGAGTAGCGTGTGCGTGGCGATGCCACGCGCACGCAGCTTCTCGCTACCGCCGAGCTCGGGCAGATCGATCACGAAAGCGGCCGCCACGATCGTGGCGCGCAGAGTTTCCAATAGTTGTACTGCCGCCAGAGCCGTCCCGCCCGTGGCGATCAGATCATCGACGAGCAAGACGCGCTCGCCGTGCGCAATCGCATCGCGATGAATCTCGATTTCGTCGGTGCCGTATTCGAGTGCATAGGCGACGCGCAGTGTTTCATGCGGAAGTTTGCCCTTCTTGCGCACCGGGACGAAACCCGCGTGTAGTCGATCGGCGAGGGCGCCACCCAAGATGAAGCCGCGCGCTTCAATTCCCACGACATGATCGATACGCGCGTCCTGATAGGGCGCAACGAGCTGATCGATCGCCTCCCGGAAAGCGGCCGGATTGGCGAGCAGGGTCGTGATGTCACGAAACTGGATGCCCGGTTTCGGGTAGTCGGGAATGGTTCGAATATGGTCGATGAGCATGGGGCGAGTGTACATGTCATCATTACGCTATGAATGCGAAAGCCTGTTTTCGAAGCCTGACTTTGCTCATCGCGGGTCTGTCGTCGATCGCCGTCGGCGCATCACCAGACTCTGCTCCCCTGCCGACGATCGCGCGCGAGCAGGTCTCCGCGACGCTCTGGATGCAACGCGCCGAAGAGTATCGGATCGCGACCGAATCGGTTTTTCGTTTGGCGACGGAGCGACTGCCAGTTCTCGTGAGCGAGCCGGGCTCGGCAGCGATCGAGCAGGTCGGTGATGCCAAAGCGTGGGCGAAGCTCAACACCGCAATCATCGTCGATCTCGATGAGACCATTCTCGACAACAGCTACTACCAAGCGAGACAGATCCGTGCCGGTGCCGAGTACGACGAAGCCAGTTGGCAGGTCTGGATGCAAGAGGCGGCGGCGACGGCCGTGCCCGGTGCCGTCGAATTCCTGCAGGCGGCCTCGCGAGCGGGCCATCGAATTTTCTACATCACGAATCGTGCCTGTGCGCCGATGCCGTCGATGGATGACCCGTGTCCGGCGAAGACGGCCACTCGAAAAAATCTGCAGCGCTTAGGGCTACCCGATGCCGACTATCCCGATGCCTTGATGTTGCGTGGGTCGCATCCCGAATGGCGCACGTCCGATAAGACCTCTCGTCGCGCCTGGGTCGCCTCGCGCTATCGCGTGATCGCCCTCTTTGGGGACGACCTGAACGATTTCATGCCGCGTGCCGACTATGCCAAGCGTCGCGCCGAATTCGCCGATTTCTTTGGTCGACGCTGGTTCCTACTGCCGAATCCGATTTACGGGTCGTGGGAGCGCGCCCTACTCGGCGGCGCTTGCACGCCCTCGATGACAGCGACGCAGTGTGCGATGGCAACGACCGAGCGACGTTACGGCTTGCTCGAAACCGAAGGGCAGCGCTGACCGGGCAGCGCCACATCGACCCAGACGAGACGATGATCCGAACTCATCGCGGGGCCCGTCTCTTCCGTCGGCCAAAACACGCCTGACGCGCATACGGTCAGGTCGGCCGATGGCAGCACGTAGTCGACGCGCAGATTACCCACCGAACCCGCTCGATCATCGAAGTCGCCCGTATCGAAAGCCGCGTCGCCACGATGATTGAGATTGGGTCCTGCCTGTCGCTTTGCCGCAGCAACAGCACCTTCGCTGCGTGGGGTGAGCGAACCACGAGCGACCTCGCGATGCACTCGCGGATGATCGAGCAATTGCGCAATCGCACCCGGCACGCTGCCACCATCGAGCGGGTCGGCATTGAGATCCCCGACGACGACGAACGAGGCCTCGTTCGCGAGGCCGCCTCGTCGACCTTGGTCATCGATCAAATACGCGGCCTTTGACCCGCCACTGAGGTAGTCGGCCCACAATCGAATTTCATCGTGATTGCGACGACCGTTGCGATCCTCAGGCCCGTCGAACCCGGGCGGTGTCGGATGACTCGCAAGCAGATGCAACCGAGGCGGCGATGTTTGCGATTCCGCTCCCGGCGTCGAGGGCAACCGAATGACGACATCCCAATGACTCTTGGAGGAAATCGGCAAGACTGCGAGCGCCTCGGGGGAGTACCACTGCGGCGGGATCAGGTTGTTCGGCATGTCGCGCCACAGCACGTTTTTGAACGTACGCGATGCGTCGGTGTCGATGGCCCAGCGCGAGAGCACGAGCATGCCGTACTGTCCGGGGAATCGACCGAAGCCGAGGGCATCGTTGCCGCCTTCGATCCGACCATTGCGATCGAGGTCGACACCCGACGGCATCCCCGTATTCGAGGGGGCGATGAAGTGGTGCGGATAATCGAGTGGCTTGCCGCCAGATTGTGAGCGACCGAGATAGTTCGCCAGCAACAGGGCGGGCGCCTTAGGGTCGTAGTCGAATTCATTGAGCAGCACGATGTCAGGGCGTATCTGCTGCAAGACGGCCGCGATGTCCTGAATTTGTTTTTGGTCGCGATCGCTCAGATCACGGCGCAACGCGCCCTCGGTGTCTCTGTACAAGCTGACGTTGTAGGTGGCGATGCGCAGCGTCGAGGCGGTAACGACCTCGGCTAGCGCGCCGATCAGCATGATGACAAGCGAGCGCGGAGAGATCAGCACAGCAAACCCCTTTCGAAAACTCGAGGCGAAAAAAAACGGGGCACCCGAAGGTGCCCCGTTACTTTGCCAGAGTTGGCCGTTAGCGTCAGAACTTGAACTTGACGCCAACCTGCATGGCCCAGCGAGACTCACCGCGGTTGTCACGCAGCGTGAGATCGCGAAGGTCGGTCGTACGGAAGTCGTAGCGATACTTCTTCGTGGTCGGGTCGATACCGGCGAAGCGAACTACGCCGAAGCCGCCCGGGAAGCCGACTTCCTTGATCTGGCCCCAATCCTTGTTGATCAGGTTGCCGACGTTCAGGATGTCGAGCGTGACTTCACCCTTGCCGAAGCCGAAGAGGCCAGGCAATTCCTGCGACAGACGCAGATCGACGTTGTTGACCCACGGCGAGCTGACATCGTTGACGCGAGCGATACCGCCCTTGTACTGGGCGAGATCCGGGTTCGAGTCGAGGTAGCTGAAGAACGCCGATTCCATCGCAGCGCCACCGGTGAAGATGACATCGCCAGGAGCGGACGGCACGTACAGCGGATCATCGAACGAGCGACCGTCACCGTTCATGTCGTTGGCGAACACGAAGGTGTAGGGCTTGCCCGAGCGACCTTCGTAGAACACGCCGACCGAGGTCATCAGATCCGCAATGAAAGACTTGCGGTAGCTGATGTTCGCGGTGAAGCGATCGCGGATCGCGTAGACCGAGCGCTCGGCCACATCGGCGTTGCGATCGACACGGATGGCGTTGTTCCAGTTGGACGCAGCCTGCGAGCTCGTGAGGGTGTTGACCTCAGTGGCTTCCGTGTAGGTGTAGCCGATGTTCCAGTTCCAAGTCTTGCTACGCGCACCCTGCAAGCTCAGGGTGAACTGCGTGCCTTCGCCCTTGCCGGTCGGCGCAGCGATCGTGCTGTCGACGCCGAAATCACGGTTACGCAGCGCAGTCGCCTGTGCGGCGGCACCCGTGAAGGCCGGAGCCGTGACGGTCGACCAGTAGTACGGACGACCATCCGGCGCGAAGCCGGTCGGGGCACCGAGGTTCGGCTTGATGTAGCGGATGCCTTCCTCGACTTCCGTACGAACCACTTCGGCGCTGGCGATCAGGCCGTACCACGGCAGCTCATGATCGACGGCGAACGAGGTCTTCCATGCGGCCGGCAACTGCAGGTCCGGATCGACGAAGTCGACGTTGCCACCCAAGCCCGGCGGCGGACGCACGCCCGGCTGGTTGTTCGGATCCGGGCTGAAGGTGATGCCCTTCGAGGCCGGGCTGTTCTCGATGATCGCGCTCTGCGTGACGTTGTTGTTCGAGAACGGGTTCGACAACCAGACGTTAGCCGCGATGCCCTGGAACAGACCGATACCGCCACGGATCTGCGTCTGACGCTCGAAGTTCGGGCGCCAGTTGAACGAGAAGCGCGGCTGGATCAGCTTGTTGCCATCGACCGTCGAATCGTTGGGGATACCAAAGAAATTCGAAGCGAGAGCGTTGTAAGCCGGACGATCCTTGACGATCGGGGTGTCCATACGAACACCGGCGGTCAAGGTCAACTCGGGGCTCACGACCCAGGTGTCTTGCAGGAAGAGACCGAGGTTCTCGAGCTTCCAAGCGGCAGCGCGCGAGTTCACATCGCCGTTGGTTGGGTAGAACAGGTTGTAGGTGCCCGGCGTGCCCGCGCGGAACGCGTTGATGCCGTAGAACTGATAGACACCGAACTGGTCACGACCGAAGAGGTTGAAGATGTCCTTGCTGTCGTAGTCGACGCCGAACTTGGTGGCGTGATCGCCCCAAGAGTAGGTGCCGGCTGCGAAGAACGCGGTCGTGTCGACGTTCACGATATTGACGTGACGGAAGCGCTCCGTACCGATCCAGAGGCTGTCGGCGCCCGAGCAGTTCGTGCTGTTCAAGCAGATCTGGATGGCCGGCAACGGTGTGCCGATATCGTTGTTCGAGCCCTGCTTCGAGGTCGTGAACGACACTTCGGTCGAGAAGGCCGGTGTCCAGTCGCTGTACAACTGAGCCACCGCGCTTTCGAACTCGCGGATGTTGTTGTACCAGTGGCTCGAGAGCGAGAGCGAACGCGAACCGAAGTTCGGCAGGATCGGCAGAACCTGCTCGGTCTTGTTCAGACGCAGGCTCGCACGATGCGACTCGTTGATGTTCCAGTCGAACTTCACGAGGATGTCTTCGATTTCGGTATTCAGAGCCGACGGCGGGTTGAAGGTGCCCGCGTTGAACTTCCACACGTCCTTGGCGATCGCGGCCACTTCGGCGATCTGCGCCTGCGTGATGCCGGTCACGATGTTCGAAGCGCCTGAGCCGGCCGGGCCGAAGCTCGGGGCCTGCGCATCGCGCTCGAACTTCTCATAGCTCGCGAAGAAGAACAGCTTGTCTTCGACGATCGGGCCGCCCAGGGTGGCGCCGATGGTGTTCTCGTCCTTGAAGCCCGTGAACTTGTTGCCATCACGCTTGCCGACCCAGTCGTTGCTGCGCGTGATGTAGTAGGCCGAGCCCTTGAACTCGTTCGTGCCCGACTTGGTGACGGCGTTGATGCTCGCGCCCGTGTAGCCTGAGCGAGCGACGTCGAAGTCGGCGAGAGCGATGTTGATCGACTCGATCGAGTCGATGCTGATCGGCTGACGCTCCGTCGGCAGGTTGTTCGACTCGAGACCGAAGCCGTCGTTGGTCGACACACCGTCGATGCGGATATTGTTGAAGCGGGTGTTCTGACCGCCCGCCGAGATTTCGCCACGCTCCTTGTCGGTCTGCGCGATGCGCGGATCGGTGCGGACGTAGTCTTGGATGTTGCGGTTGATCGACGGCAAGCCTTCGATCTGCTCGCGCGCAACGCGCGAGCCCGCGCCCGTGCGGGTCGAATCGAACACCGGGTCAGCGACGCGGTTGGCCGCGATCACGACTTCGGCGAGACCATCCGGCTGCACGTTCACGACGATGCCGCCCGTGTCGCCGAGTTGCAGGAACTGGTTGTCGAGCGTGGCGGTCTTGTAACCGGAACCGCTCACCGTGATCGTGTACGGACCGCCGACGCGAACGCCGCGGAAGTTGAAACGACCGTCGGCATCCGTCGTCGTACGGCTCACCGTTCCCGAGGGAACGTGACGCAGTTCGACGGAGAGACCGCTGACAGGATTGCCGTCAGCCGAAACGACTTCACCCGCGGCGGCTGCCGAGGTGACTTGCGCATACGCGCTCGGTGCGTGGACTGCGCTCGCGGCGACGATAGCCGTCGCGACGAAACTCGCCACAAGCAGGCTGGCCTGCGGAGACGTTCGAGTTCGCATCTATTCTCTCCCTGGGGATGCTAAGGAATTGGGGGGCGCATATTGTAATTTGGCGCCAATGACATTCGCGTGACCCGCGAAGATTTTGTTGTTGCATTTACACAACAACAGGGCCGAGGCACCGCACCGCAGTTGCCTTCGACGGTTTTTAGAGCTCGCCGGCGGTGATCGCCGAGGTGAAGTGCCTTCGGCAGAGGGGGACGTAGCGATCATTGCCGCCGATTTCGACCTGCGCACCCGTGGTCTCGACCGAGCCGTCGGGCCGTACTCGAACCACCATCGTGGCTTTCTTGCCGCAGTGGCAAACGGTCTTCAATTCGACGAGGTTGTCGGCCCACGCGAGCAGCTGTGCGCTACCTTCGAACAGACGACCGAGAAAGTCGGTGCGCAGTCCGTAGCACAAGACCGGGACGTTGAGTTCGTCGACGACACGCGC
>JALRHE010000182.1 GCA_023253235.1 Steroidobacteraceae bacterium | reverse complement strand
GTTTGCATGGTAAGGGTCGCGTCGCCGTTTTCGCCGAGGCCGCCATGTTCACGAGTCAGTTAGCGCCCGACGGTCAGACATCCATCGGCTTTGACGCACCGACTGCACGAGACAATCGTGCCTTTGTCATCCATGTTTTTCGCTGGCTGTCGAACTCGGTCAATCGACGATAAACAACGTTGCGCCCTGCTTTGACGAAGACCGATGTGGCATCGTGTCATCAGCGACTTGATAACTCATGCCGGCCCTCAATTCGACGATACGGCCATCTTGCAACTCTGTCGTCAGATCGCCTTCCATACAAAAAAGCACATGCCCTTTGGCACACCAGTGATCGGCTAGGTATCCCGGGCTGTAACGCACGAGACGCACGCGGATTTCGCCAAATTGCTGCGTGCGCCAGAGTGCTTCACCAGACTCTCCCGGATGACGAGTTTCGGCGACCGCGGACCAATCCGTAGTCGCAAAGGGGATATTCGTCATGCGCATGATCGAAACTCCAAGAGCATTCAGCGAGGAGAGACCGAGTACCGTGCGACAGGACGGGATCCATCAGCCCACTCAGCCATCGAGCCGTCGTACAACGAAACCTTCGGGTTACCGAGCAGCTCCGACATAATGAACCAAGCCCCTGCGCCCATATGCCCGGTGTTGCAGTACGTGATCGTGGGGCGATCCCCGTCGATCTGCAGGCTCTGCAAGATCGACCGATAGTCTTCGACCGTTAGGTAGCGTTGAGCACTGCCCTCGGGCTTGGCACGTAATTCCGTTGGGAACACTCTGGAGCCCGGAATGTGCCCATATTCGGCGACAACGGGGCGCTTGGCGAGACCATGGAAAAACGCCAGCGGACGGGCATCGACCAACTGGATCCCCGATGCCGAAGCCTGCATGACGGCCTTGGTATCAGCGAGCAAATGCGCTCTCGGCGCACCTGCAGACCAATCACCCACAGACTTCTCAGGTATCGCGTTATCGGTAGCGCGCCCCTCCGCTACCCACCGAGCGTGGCCGCCATCCAGGATTGCCAATTCATCGGCACCGTAATACTTCAGCGTCCAATAAAGACGAGCCGCACCGTCTAAATCCTCGACGGTTCTACCGGAGGAAGCGATGACGAGCGGACGCTGGGCCTTCACGCCGATCGTGCGCATCAAAGTTTCGATGACCGTGGCATCGGGCAGCATCGCCGGAATGTTTCGGCCATCGATACTGCGCGTTTGACGAATCTTGGCAGCTTCGACCAATCGCGATCCCGGGATGTGCGACGCGACATAGTCGTTGGGATCCTCTCGAATCTCGAGAATCGTCACGGCCGACTGGTTGGCCTCGAGCCACTCGGGCGTCACCAACGGGCCAGGCAGTACCGATGCCTGGGCGAGCCCGATGACAGAGCTCAGCAGGGCAATACCCCAGAGCCAAAATCGTCGCGTCAATGTCGCTGTGATCATCACAAGCCCTCCGACATCAAAAGCCTTCGTCCGCGCGCAAATAACGCCACTGCCCCACTGGCAAGGCGCCGAGTATCACGCGGCCCGTACGGATGCGCTTCAAACCGACCACCTTCAGCCCCACGATCTCGCACATACGACGGATCTGTCGCTTACGTCCTTCACGCAAGCCGAAGCGAAGTTGATCTTCATTTTGCCAAACCACGCGCGCTGGTTTGAGCTTCACGCCATCGAGCGTCAATCCATGTCGCAGACGTGCCAAACCTTCGTCAGACAACATCCCTTGCACGCGCACGAGATACTCTTTCTCAATGTCGTTGCCGCCGATAAGTTGCTTGGCGATGCGACCATCCTGCGTGTAGACCATGAGCCCCGTCGAATCGATATCGAGTCGACCGGCTGGTGCCAGACCTTGCAGGTGCTTCAGATCAAACCGCTTTCCAGAGTCATCACCCGTCCAACGATTCTCCGGCCGGATCAAAACTGTCGCAGGCTCATAGCCATCCTCAGCCTGCCCTGAGACGTAACCAATCGGCTTGTTAAGAATGACGGTCACGAGCTCGTCCTGCTGCGCTCGAGC
>JALRHE010000132.1 GCA_023253235.1 Steroidobacteraceae bacterium | reverse complement strand
CTGCTCGAAGGCCTCGCCGTCGCGCTTGCCAACATCGACGAGGTCATCGCGCTCATCAAGGCGTCACCGACGCCGGCCGAAGCCAAAGTTGGCTTGCTCTCGAAGGTGTGGAGCTCCGGCGCGGTTCCCGAGATGCTCGCGCGTGCGAACAACGTCTCCACGAGACCGAGAGATCTTGCGGCTGAACTCGGCTTGCAGCGCGAAGGCAGCGGTTATCGCCTCAGCGAGGAACAGGCTCAGGCCATCCTCGATATGCGTCTGAACCGTTTGACGGGTCTCGAGCAGGACAAGATCGTCGCCGAGTACGCCGAGTTGCTGGCCGAGATCACGGATCTGTCGGATATCCTCGCGCGGGCTGAGCGTTTGACGCAGGTGGTGCGTGATGAGCTCATCGCGATCCGCGAAGCCTATGGCGATGCGCGCCGAACCGAGATCAACCTCGATCACATCGATCTGGCCACCGAAGATTTGATCGAACCGCAAGACGTCGTCGTGACACTCTCGCACGCGGGTTATGCCAAGAGCCAGCCGCTCTCGGAGTACCAGGCGCAGCGACGAGGGGGTCGCGGCAAGGCGGCAACGGCGGTCAAAGACGAAGATTTTGTCGAGAAGCTCTTCGTGGCGCACACGCACGACACCTTGCTCTGTTTCTCGAGTCGAGGTCGTGTGTATTGGTTACGCGTATTTGAGCTGCCTCAGGCCGGTCGTGGTGCTCGTGGTAAGCCCTTGGTCAATCTCATGCCGCTCGAAGAGGGCGAGAAGATCAACGCGGTGCTGCCCATCAAACAATTCGACGACGAGCGTTTCGTGTTCATGGCGACGAGTCACGGCACGGTCAAGAAAACCCCGCTCTCCGCTTATTCGCGTCCGCGACCGTCCGGCATCATCGCGGTCGATCTGCGCGATGGCGATCGATTGGTCGGTGTCGGTGTCACGGACGGCAAGCGCGACATCATCCTCTGCTCGAGCGGTGGCAAAGCCATCCGCTTCAATGAAGAAGAAGTGCGCCCGATGGGTCGTGATGCCACCGGCGTTCGCGGCATCAAGCTCGCCGAAGGACAGGAAGTCATCTCCCTGGTCGTCGTCGGTGACGGTTTGATCCTCACCGCATCCGAGAACGGTTACGGCAAATTGACTCCGCTGGAAGACTTCCCGTTGCATGGACGTGGCGGACAAGGCGTGATTGCCTTGCAGACCACCGAGAGGAATGGTCGCACGGTGGCGGCGCTGCAATTGCAGGCCGACCAGGAAATCATGTTGATCAGCTCCAATGGCACACTCGTCCGTACGGGCGTGAGCGAGATCTCGATCGTCGGACGCAACACCCAGGGTGTTCGCCTGATTCGCCTCGATGAGGGTGAGCGATTGGCCGGCGTCGAAGGTGTGGGATTGCTTGCAACCGAGGAAGGCGAGGTTGCCGATGAGGCCGCCGTGCTGCCGTCGGCCGATGAGGCAGGCGAGTCGCCAACCACGCACTGATCTTTCGCGGGTTTTAAAACGGGGTTAGGCACGATGCGCGTATTCAATTTCGCAGCAGGTCCGGCGACTTTGCCGCTCGAAGTGCTCGAGCAAGCTCGCAACGAGATGCTCGACTGGCAGGGCAGCGGCATGTCCGTGATGGAAGTCAGCCATCGCAGCAAGGCTTTCGTGGCCGTTGCCGAGCAGGCTGAAGCCGATCTGCGCGAGTTGATGGCGATCCCGTCGAACTACCGTGTGCTGTTCCTGCAGGGTGGCGCGACGGGTCAGTTCACGGCGATTCCGATGAACCTCGCGACCTCCGAGTCGACCACTCAATACATCAACACAGGCGCTTGGTCCAAGAAGGCGATCGGTGAGGCCAAGCGCTATTGCAAGGTTGAGGTGCTGGCAGACGAGTCGGCCTCGAATTATTCGACCGTGCCCGCTGAGACGGCGCTCGCCTATTCGGCCGATGCTGCATACGTGCACTACACGCCGAACGAAACCATCGGCGGTGTCGAGTTTCCCTATGTGCCGGCGACCGGCAGTGTGCCGCTCGTGGCCGATATGTCCTCGACCATCCTCTCGCGTCCGATCGAGGTATCGAAGTTCGGTCTCATCTATGCCGGCGCGCAAAAGAACATCGGTCCGTCAGGACTGTGTGTGGTGATCGTGCGCGACGACTTGATCGGCAAGGCCCGCGCGGGCACGCCGCCGATTTGGGATTACGCGGCGATGGCGAAAGAAGGTTCGATGCTCAACACACCGCCGACCTTCGGCATCTACATGGCCGGGCTCGTGTTCCAGTGGTTGAAGCGTCAGGGTGGACTCGGTGTCATCGGTGAGCGCAATCGCGTCAAAGCCGAGACCTTGTATCGCGCGATCGATTCCTCGGGTTATTACCAGAGTCCCGTGGCACCGAACGCGCGCTCGTGGATGAACGTGCCGTTCACCATCCCGAATCCGGATCTCGAAAAGACGTTTTGTGCGGAAGCGGCCAAAGCGGGTCTCGCGAATCTCGAAGGGCACCGGTCGGTCGGCGGGATGCGCGCGTCGATCTACAACGCCATGCCACTCGCCGGCGTCGAGGCGCTCGTTGCCTTCATGCAAGATTTCCAGCAGCGCCACGGTTGAGACCGTCATGGGCTATCGAATCCTCACGCTGAACCAGATCAGTGTGCGCGGCCTCGAACGCTTTCCGCGCGACCGTTACGAAGTCGCTTCCTCGCTCGTAAATCCAGACGCCATCCTGCTGCGTTCGGCCGACCTTCACTCGCTCGAGATCGCGCCCTCGGTACTCGCCGTGGGGCGCGCTGGCGCGGGCACGAATAACGTGCCGGTGGCAGCGCTTTCGAAGCGCGGCGTTCCCGTGTTCAACGCGCCCGGCGCCAATTCGAACGCAGTCAAAGAATTGGTGATTGCGAGTCTGTTTCTGGCGGCACGCAACATTTGCCAAGCTTGGAATTTCGCGCGCGGCCTGAGTGGTGACGATAAGGCGATCGACGAGGCGACGGAGAAGGGCAAGAAATCGTTCGCCGGTTTCGAGTTGCCGGGTCGTACGTTGGGCGTGATCGGTCTTGGTGCGATCGGTGTCGAGGTCGCCAACGCGGCCGAGCGTCTCGGTATGCGCGTCATCGGCTACGACCCGGACATCACGGTCCAACGCGCTTGGCAGCTATCGGCGTCGATCGAGCAAGCACGGTCGCTGGATGAGCTCTTTTCGCGTAGCCAATTCGTCACCGTGCACGTTCCGCTCGTCGAGGGAACGCGTGGGCTTGTGAACTCCGCCAGGCTGCAGTTGATGCCCGAGCAAGGCGTGTTGCTCAATTTCTCGCGTGCACCGATCGTCGATGACGCGGCCATTATCGCGGCACTCGATGCCGATCGACTGCATGCCTATATTTGTGACTTTCCGAAAAACGCCCTCAAAGACCACTCGCGTGTGATCACGCTGCCGCATCTCGGCGCTTCGACGGGTGAGGCTGAGGAGAACTGCGCGGTGATGGTCGCCGATACGCTGCGCGACTATCTCGAGCACGGCAACATTCGTCATAGCGTGAATTTTCCCGATGCAGCTATGCCGCGTCCGGTTGGTACGCGTCGGATCGCAGTGGCCAACAGCAATGTTCCCAACATGGTCGGGCAGGTATCGACTTTGCTCGCTGCGGCGGGGCTCAACATCGCCGAATTGTTGAACAAGTCTCGCGGCGAGTACGCCTATACGCTGATCGATACCGAAGGCACGGTCGACGAGGCTTTGCTTGGTCGCATTCGTGCGATCGAGGGCGTACTCTCGGCCAGAGCTCTCTAAACGCTTAACTACTACAGGTGCCGGCGATGGCCGCGAAGAAAAAGACGCAAAAACGAGGTCGTACCGCGCCCAAGCGACAGGCCGAAACGAAGCGAGGCGCCAATGCGATCGAATCGTTGCGCGAGCAGATCGATCGAGTCGATCGCGATCTGCATGCCTTGCTCAACCAAAGGGCGCGCTTGGCGCGTCAAGTTGGTATTTCCAAGGGGCAGCAGGGGCGATTAGTCGACTTCTATCGTCCCGAGCGTGAGTCGCAAGTGCTGCGTATGGCGCTCGAACGAAATGCAGCGGCGCGTGGTCAAGGCACACTGCGCGATGAAGAGATCGTGCGCTTGTTCCGCGAAATCATGTCGGCCTGTCTTGCACAGGAGGAGCCACTCAAGATCGGCTTCCTGGGGCCCGAGGGTACGTTCTCGCAGACGGCCGTCTACAAACATTTCGGTCACTCGGCGCGCGCGCTGTCGCTCGCTAGCATCGACGAGGTCTTCCACGAGGTCGAGGCGGGTCATGCCGACTTTGGTGTGGTGCCCATCGAGAATTCGACCGAGGGTAGTGTCAATCACACGCTCGATCGTTTTTTGACCTCGCCGCTGCAGATCTGTGGTGAGGTGGAGTTGCGCATCCGTCAGAATTTAATGGGTCGGATGAAATCACTGCGCGAGATCAAGCGTGTTTGCAGTCATCCGCAGTCGCTTGCCCAGTGCCGGCAATGGCTCAAAGAACACTTGCCCGAAGTCGAATTGATCGCGGAGTCATCGAACGCGGAGGCAGCGCGGCGCGCTCGCGACGAGAAGGGCACGGCGGCGATCGCCGGAGAAACTGCCGCCGAGGTGTACGACCTCTCGATCCTCTCGGCCGACATCGAAGATCGGCCGGATAACACCACCCGCTTTCTGGTGATCGGCAGGCGTACGTTCGGCCCGAGTGGCAACGATCGTACGACTTTGCTGCTCTCGACCGGTCACACCGAGGCACCGGGTGCATTGCATCGATTACTCGAGCCACTGGCAAAAAATCGCGTCAGTTTGACGCGTATCGAGTCGCGACCGTCACAGCGTCGTAAGTGGGACTACGTGTTCTTCATCGATCTCGAAGGTCACGCGTCGGATGCGCCGGTAGCGCGCGCACTGGCGGATCTCAAATCGCGCGCGTCGCTGTTCCGTGTGCTCGGGTCATATCCCCGCGCCGTGCTATGAGCAGTTGGTCGGTTTCACCGGCGACGCGTCTCAAGGGGCACATCCGAGTGCCCGGTGACAAATCCGTTTCGCATCGTGCATTGATGTTCGGCGCGATCGCCGAGGGCATCACGACTGTCGAGGGTTTTCTGGCGAGTGAAGACTGCCTCGCCACCCTCAAGGCGCTGTCGGCACTGGGCGTGAAGATCGAGCGACCGGCTCCCACGTCTGTTCGAATCGAAGGTGTGGGTTTGCGTGGTTTGCGCGGCACCAGCGCGGCGCTCGACATGGGCAATGCGGGTACGGCGATGCGACTCTTCATGGGTCTGCTGTCTGGGCAGTCATTCGATTCGACCCTGATCGGTGACTCGTCGCTGATGCGCCGTCCGATGGAACGCGCAGCGGCGCCGCTACGGCAGATGGGCGCCTCGATCGAAACGCGCGAAGGCAAGCCACCCGTGGTGATTCGCGGTGGTCGCGATCTGACCGGTATCAACTTCGACATGCCAGTGGCGAGCGCACAGGTGAAGTCGGCGGTATTGCTGGCTGGGCTCTACGCGCGTGGCGAAACGCGCGTCACCGAGCCTGCACCGACGCGCGACCACACCGAGCGAATGCTGCAGGGCTTCGGCGTCGATCTGCGACGGGAGGGCGCCACGGTTACGGTTCGTGCGCCGGCGAAGCTCACGGGCTGTCATGTCGATGTGCCTGCCGATTTTTCGTCGGCCGCTTTTTTCATGGTGGCAGGCTGTCTCGCGAGCGAGGGCGAGTTGCATCTCGAACGGGTCGGTATGAATCCGACGCGAACCGGCTTGCTCGATATCTTGCTCGCCATGGGTGCGGATATCGAAGTGCGAGATCTGCGAACAGCCGGTCCCGAGCCAACCGCAGACTTGATCATCCGCCCATCGCGATTGCGCGGCATCGAGGTGCGACCGGAGTGGGTGCCGCTCGCCATCGACGAGTTTCCCGTGTTCTTCATCGCCGCTGCCTGTGCCGAGGGTGAGTCGGTATTGCGCGGTGCCGAGGAACTGCGCGTCAAGGAGAGCGATCGGCTGGCCGTCATGTCCGCTGGATTGAACGCGCTCGGCGTTGCCCACGAACTCCTTCCCGACGGGATGCGCCTCGCGGGTACCCATGGTAACGGCCCGGTGTTCCAAC
>JALRHE010000422.1 GCA_023253235.1 Steroidobacteraceae bacterium | reverse complement strand
ACAAAGCCGTGCTCGCGGTACAGAGCGTGTTCCTGTTCACGTTGTTCGCAGGGCTCACGGTGTTGCTGGCGGCTGTGCAGGCAACGCGCGACGAACGTCGGTATGAGAGCGCGATGCTGCGCACGCTCGGCGCCAGTCGTAATGTTGTACTGCGCGGTTTGTTGGCCGAATTCTCGGCGCTGGGGTTGCTTGCGGGTTTGTTGGCAGCGACGGGCGCCTCTATCGCCGGGTTTTTCCTCGCACAGCAGGTATTGCAGGTGTCCTACGAATTCAGCCCTGAAGTTTGGCTGATCGGCACTGTCGGTGGTGCGGGGCTCGTGGCCGTTGCCGGCTGGCTCGCTACACGCAATGTGTTGCGTCAGCCGCCCGCGACGTCCTTGCGATAAGCGCGCGAGAACATGTTGACCTGTTCTGTGATCAGGTTCGTTACCGATAGTGGCCGACAACGTGTGCCGCCGAGATCGTGTTGATGCAGCAGCGCCAGTAGCAAGGGTGAGACGAGCGCGAGTGCGGCATGACGTGTATCGCACTCGATAATCAAACCTTGCTCGATGCTCGCTTGTAACCGCTTTTCCAAGGCTTGCAACGTGGGCTCGAGAACGTCGACGAGATAATCCAGCGCGGTCGTGCTGTGGCGTAGGCCTTCCGAGAGTCCGATGCGGTGCAAAGACCCAAGGAACCCGCTCGTCCAGCCTCGCGCGATACGTTCGAGTACGTCGCGCAGCGAACTCTCGATCGATTCGCGCGCTGCCGGCGGGCGTTGCGCATTTTGCAGGTGACGTCGACCTGTATCGAGGTGCAGCGTGAATAGCTCTTTGATCAGGGTTTCACGATTGACGAAATAGTGACGCAGGGTAGCCACGCTCACACCGCAAGCGAGGGCAAGTTCACGGAAGCTCGGCGCATCTTCATTCTGAACGGCCAGCCGCGCGCCGGCTTTCAGCAGCAAGGCCTGACGGCGATCTTCGAATTGCGCGTTACGCGTGCCGAGTGGGCGAGTCATGGGTAGGTAGTGAGCCGAGGTCGGCTGGAAAACCAAGTTGCTATAAATTAAACCACCTGTTATAAAATATGGCAACAGGATGTTTTTGCCATTTTTTAAGGATGAGTTTCTCCATGGCTTTCGACGAACCGCAGCCCGGCTTCCTCACGCGTTACCGCTATTGGATCCTCGCCTTTGGCGCCCTGGTACTGATCGGCGGCTACGTCTACCGCGCGAGTCGCCCGACGCCGGTGCTGACGACGCCCGTCGTGTCCGGGCCCGCCGAACGGGTGCTTGCCGTCTCGGGTCGTACGCGACCGCAGGTCACCGTGAACATTTCGCCAAAGACCGCAGGTCAGATCGTGAAACTCACCAAGGAAGAGGGTGACGCCGTACAAGCGGGTGAGGTACTCGTTCAACTCGAGGCGGACGCGCCCCGTGCCGCGCTCGATGAGGCGGCCGCGAAGATCGTGCTACAGCAACGGGCTGTGGCTGAAGCGGAGCGCAGCTATCGACGTATCGAGCAGTTACGCGCCCAGGGCCTCGCGACCGTCAAAGAATTCGACACGGCTAAGTTCGAGGTCGACCAGGCTCGTCTGACTCTCGCAAGTCTGGAGGCGACGCGGCGCGAAGTTTCTGCGCGGCTGCGCGACAACACCTTGACTGCTCCGGTGTCTGGCGTCGTGCTGGCGCGACCTGTTGACACGGGCCAAGTGGTCAGCGCTCAAACCGTCATCTATGAAATCGCACCGCTGGCCGACGTCGAAGTCGAGGCCGATGTCGATGAGCAATATCTCACCGAGGTGCGTACCGGACAGGTTGCAGAGGTCGTGATTGCCGGTGTAACCAAGCCGATCAGTGCGACGCTGTATTACGTGTCGCCCAAAGTCGATCAGCGTACCGGCGGCGCGAAGATCCGGCTGCGATTGTCGGAGCAGCCCGCCGGTTTGCGCGCGGGCCTGACGGCAGATGTCAACTTGATCGTTGAGCGTCGTGAAACCGCATTAACCTTGCCACGCAGCACGATTCTCGGTCGCGGTCGCGATGCCAAAGTATTACTAGTCGACAATGGTCGTGTTGCCGAGCGTCCAGTGCAGTTTTTGGATTGGCCGAGCGAGCGGGTGATCGTCCTGCAAGGTCTCAAAGGCGATGAAAAACTGCTGGCAAGTCCTCGGCCCGAGTTAATCGGTGAGCACGTCGTGATCGCCAACGACGCTTCCGACATCCCGGCGATCGAGCGACCGCGCGGGTCCGACGCGCGCAAAGCGCTGTAATTCCATGCGCTTCGATCTAAAAGTGGCACTGCGCTACCTGACGGCCAACCGCCTGCAGTCAGCGTTGCTGATTGGCGGCGTTGCGATCGCTGTCACGGTGTTCACCTTCAATGCTGCCCTCATCAACGGGCTTGCCGAGTTCCAGATTGATCGGGTGGTAGGCAGCTCCGCCCACGTCACTATCGAGCCCGCACGAATACGTCCGGCACTCGCTCCGGCACTGGACGGAACCGAACGTTTGGTCGTCTCGCAGGTCGCCTTGCAACGCCGCGAGCAAATCAAACAATGGCGCACCGTTGAGCAAATCATCGACACACTGCCCGGGGTCACCGGTGTGTCCTACAACATTCTCGGCACCGGTCTGCTCTCGCGCGGAGAGCAAACCTTGCCGATCACCTTCAAGGGAGTTGAGCCGGCGCGTCTCGGTGCGATCGCCCCCATCGACCAGAACATCGTCGAGGGCGAGGCGCGGCTTGGAATCAACGATGTGTTGATCGGACGCAAACTGGCTACGGATCTTGGCCTGCGTATCGGTCAACCGGTACTGATCACGACCGATCAGGGTCGTACTCGTACGCTCACTGTCAGAGCTCTTTACGCCACGGGTGTCGACAGCCTCGATGCGCGACTGGCTTTCGTCAATCTCGATTCGGCACGCGTGATGTTCGATCTGCCGGAGGGTTTGACCGAAATCGAAATCAAACTAGCCGACATTTATGCCGCGCGTGATGTCGCGCGTCAGTTAGCGGATTCCACCGGACTCGAAGCAACCGCCTGGATGGACAAGAACCAGCGTCTGCGTGAAGCGCTTGAGGGCCAGGGCAGTTCCGGCAACATCATCAAGATGTTCACGCTCATCACCATCGTGGTGGGCGTGGCGAGCGCTCTGCTGTTGACCACGTTCCGCCGGCGACCAGAGATCGGCATCATGCGCAGCTTTGGTATCTCGCAACGGTTCGTCTTGTCCGTCTTCATGCTGCAAGGCGCACTGATCGGCATCATCGGCTCGATCGTCGGCTGCTTCCTAGGTTGGAGCTTCAGTACGCTACTCGCCAATATCGGTGCTGCGAGTGGTCGTCGGCTTCCGGTCGATCCTGCACTCGGTCAATACGACATCGCTTTGTTGTTGGCTGCTGCGGCTAGCATCGCCGCAGCGCTTTGGCCTGCTCGCGCAGCCTCGCGCATCGATCCGGTAGAGGCTATCTCCCAATGAGTAAACCAGAGAGTCTTTCTTTGCTCGAGGTGCGCGACATACGCAAGGTCTTCATCGATGAAGACTTTCAGACTCCTGTCCTCAAGGGCGTGAACTTTTCTTTGCGGCGCGGCGAGATGGTAGCGATGCTTGGGCCCTCGGGCAGCGGCAAGAGCACGCTGTTATCGATACTCGGCACGCTGATGCGACCGACGAGCGGAAGTTTGCGAATGTTGGGCAGCGAGCTCACGACGCTCGCCGAGCGAGAGCTCTCGGATTTTCGCAATCAACAGATCGGTTTTATTTTCCAATACCACCACTTGCTGCCCGATTTCACGGCGCTCGAGAACGTCATGTTTCCCCATGCGGGACGTCTGTGGCGCGAAACGCGTGCGGGTCGTGAACGTGCGGCGATGTTGCTCGAGCGAGTCGGCTTATCCGAGCGCATGAACTATCGAGCAACCCGTTTGTCCGGCGGCCAGAAGCAGCGTGTTGCGATTGCGCGAGCCTTGATGAATCAGCCAGCGCTCGTCTTGGCCGACGAGCCGACCGGCAACCTTGATCGCGAGAACGCCGATCAGGCCTTTGCGCTGATGCAAGAGATACAGCGCGAGACCGGAACGACCTTTCTGCTGTCGACCCATGATCGGGAGCTCGCTGAGCGTTGCGAGCGACGCATCGTGATTCAAGGCGGCATCGTCGTCGATGGCGCTGAACCAGTAACTCATCGCACTGACTCGACGGGTGGGCTGCGGATGATCGAGGGTGACGTCGCGGTCGTGATCGACCACACCCGCGTGCCGAACTCCAGCGACGATCGCCGCAGAGCGTGAATGGCGCGTCAGCGCTCGATCATGCTCAGGGCACGTTCGGTGTAGCGAGGTCCCGCTGCGGTGCCGAGTGCCTCGAGTTCGGCGAGCTCGGCAGCAGACAACGTGAGCGTCGTCGCGCCGACATTTTCTTCGAGATAGCGCCGTCGTTTCGTTCCCGGGATGGGCACGACGTCGTTTCCTTTGGCCAGCAACCACGCCAAGGCGATCTGCGCCGGAGTGGCGTCGCGCACCGCGGCCATGCGATTCACGGCAGCAAGCAAGCGCAAGTTGCGTTGATAGTTTTCACCCTGCAAGCGGGGGTCGTGCTTGCGATAGTCTGAATCGGGCAGGGTGGCAGGGTCGGGCAACGTGCCGCCGAGAAAGCCTCGACCCAGCGGGCTGTAAGGCACGAGACCGATACCGAGTTCTCGACACGTAGCCACGATGCTCGCTGAGCCATCGGTGCCCGGCTCTTCGAGATTCCGCTCCCACAGCGACCATTCGCTCTGCACCGCACTGATCGGATGTACTGCATGCGCACGCCGGATCGTATCGGCACTCATCTCCGACAAGCCGAGGTAGCGAACCTTGCCTGCCTTGACCTGCTCGGCCATCACGCCGACGGTCTCTTCGATCGGCACACTGCGATCGCGCCGGTGCTGGTACCAAAGGTCGATGTGATCGGTACCGAGTCGTTGCAGGCAGCCCTCCAGTGCGCGGCGCACATTGGCTGGGCTGCCATCGACACCGGCCATTTTTCCATCCGGGGTGATCGCAAAGCCGAACTTCGTCGCGATCACGACTTCACTGCGTCGTCTGCCGAGCGCGCGTGCAAGCAGCTCTTCGTTGACATAGGGGCCGTAGACTTCGGCGGTATCAAAGAAATCGATACCGAGATCCAGTGCGCGATGAATCGTAGCGATTCCCTCGGCTTCATCCGGCGCGCCATACATCAGGGGCATGCCGGCGACGCCGGACATACCCATCGTGCCAAGCCCGAGAGCGGAGACCGAAAGACCTTGTGTGCCGAGCGCGCGCTTTTGCATGAGGCTCAAACTCCGCCGAGGAAGTCCTGCTTACCGAGTGAGACCCCGGCCTGTCTAAGCAGGGCGTAGGTCGTCGTCATGTGGAAGTAGAAATTGGGCAGCACCCAGCGTTGGATGAACGGCAAGCCATCCATCTCGAGCGTACGCGTGCGCAGTGGCGCCACGATGTGGCGCGTCTCGGCTCCTTCGAGTTGGGCTGGCGTGATGCTTTTCAGCCAAGTCGCGGTGGCACGAACGCGAGCCTGCAGCTCGGCGAGAGTTTTCTCCTCATCCGGCATCTTCGGCGGCTCGATACCTGCGAGACGCGCAACGCTGTTCTTGGCGAAGTCGCTGGTCAACTGCACTTGGCGACGCAGGGCGAACATGTCAGGCGTGAGTCGCCAACCTTCCAGCACGCCCTCGTCGAGCTTGCGCTCGGCGGCATACGCGGCTGCCTTACCCAAAATCTTCTCGAGGTTTTCGAGCATCGGCACGAAGGCTGCGACGGTCATCGAATGAACGCTTAACGACATGATCAGTGTCCTCCGGAGGTCTTGTCGGTTTTACCAGCTTTACCGCGATGTTCGTCGATCCAGCGCTTGGTGACGGTCCAGGTTGTCTCGTTCGGGCGTGGATCGCCGAGAGGCGGTGGCGAAAGATAGTCGGGATAGCGAGTCTCGAGCACCTTCATGAGCTTTGGCGAAATCTGACTGCGATCGAAGGTCGAGAAACCGGTGGCGTTGAAGATCATGACGCCGGGACGATCGCGCATCTTCATCCAAGGGAGCCAACCCGAGATTCGTTGCCAGGAGATCTTAGATTCGGATATTCGGATCTTGCGAGCATCGAAGAAGTCCGCTGCCTTGTAGTACGTATTGAAGATCTCCATCGCGTGGTAGGTCCCACCGATGTATTCCTGATACCCGCCCGCCAGCGGATTCTCGTAGAAGAGCGGCACCTCACGCGAGGCGACCAGGGTGTCGCCGTAGTGCCGGAGGGTGACTTCCAGAGGCTCGCCGTTGGCCATCTTCTCGTAGGTGGGTTGGCGCATGTTCACGGGGTCGTTGGCCGCGTGGATCACCTCCACCGTCTCGCCGGTCCACGGGTTCTTCCAAGTGTCGATGATCTCGCCCGTGGCGGGATCAAGGTAAACCATGATCTCGCGCGAGATGCTTCGGAAGCCGGCGCCGCGCACCGGGTCGACATGCCGCTCACACTGGCGAGTGTTGATACCGATGACCGCGAACAACTGACGGTCTTTCTCGCCGGGAGCTCGGCTGTAGAGGTAACCCTCCCACACGCCATAGCGCGTGACCCCCGGTTCGGTCGTCCCACAGGTGAGCTTGGCGCTCCATTGCAATGCCTCGTTGCCTTTGCGGATCGCGGGCGCCGAGAGGAAATCATCGGCTGCCGAAGCGGTCGTCGAGGCGACGAGCAGGATGCTAGCGAGCGCGGAAAGTAACCTTCCGTGGCGCCGTCCATGGGTTCGAATCCAGTGAGTCATGTTCATCCCTCCCGTCTTTTGCGATTTCTATTTTGATTCTGATTTGCAACAATAGTGGCGATCTAAGCCATCAGAGTATCGCCCATGTCTCAAATATGGTCTCCCGCTCACATGGCCACCTTTGCCAAGGTCGTCGATCTGAACGGTTTCTCAGCGGCCGCCCGGGCCTTCAAAGTACCCAAAGCTGCCGTCAGTCGGGCGGTGGCCGAGCTCGAGCGCGAGCTGGGTCTCAAGCTGATGACCCGCACCACGCGCCGCCTCGCCCTCACCCCAGCCGGTGAGCAATTGCTCCCCGCCTGTCGCGCCATTCTGGAGGCGGCCGAGCGTGTCCGCCAACAGTCTGCGAGCCTGACCGTGCAGCGGCAGGGGCCGCTGCGGGTGTTGGCCGACACCACCTATGGCCGGGTGCTGCTCGCTCCGCTCGTGCCGAGATTCCTGGAACGCTTTCCCCAGATCCCGCTCGAGGTGGATTTGGGTGAAGTCGGCGACACCCCCAGGGCCGACTACGACGTCGTCATTCGTGCCGGTACCGTTACGGCCGATCCAGCGGCGGCGGATTCGCCGGTCGCCCGGGTACTCGGTGCACCGCCGGCGATCCTGTGTGCGACCCCTGCCTATCTGCAACGGGTTGGCATTCCCGCGACGCCCGAGGAGCTCGACCGGCACGAGTTGCTGACGCCCGATTCGACTCATGGCCCGCTGTTCGTGATTCGTTTCGCCAACGGTAATCGACGCGCCGAGATCACCGTGCGCCCGAAGCTCGCGGTCAACGACCCCGCTCTGCTGCATGCGTCGGTGGCAGCGGGTCTCGGCATCGGGGTGTTGCCGGAGTTCTTGTGTCGACAGGGGCTCGCCACCCAGAAGCTCAAACGGGTGTTGCCCGACTGGGTACTGCCCGAGCAGGCACCCTTGTGCGCGATCTACCCGGGCAGACTCGCCGAGGATGAGCGCGTGAAGTCGTTGGTCGAGTTCCTTGCGGCCAACATCGTTCCCGCCCTGGCGGGTTAGAATGATTTCAATCCCCGTCGAAGTTGAAAGGATCGCCCGATGTACCGTGCGCCACTGAAAGATCTGCGTTTCAACATGCATGAGCTGATCGGTGAATCGGCCCTGCAGGCCTGTCCTGCGTATGCCGAGTTTTCACTCGATTTGGCTGATGCGGTTCTCGAGGAAGCGGGCAAGTTTGCTGAGACGGTGCTCGATCCGCTCTACAAATCGGGTGATCGAGACGGCGCCCGTTGGACGCCGGATGGCGTCATCGGTGCGCCGGGTTTCAAGGCGGCTTACCAGCAGTTCGTCGAGGGTGGTTGGGCGAGTTTGCGCGCTTCGCCCGAACACGGTGGTCAGGGTGTTCCGTATGTGATCGGCACGGCAGTCGAAGAGCTTTGGGCGGCGTCGAATCTGTCGTTCAAGCTGTGCCCGATGCTGACCCAAGGCGCCGTCGAGGCCATCGAACAATACGGTACGGATCAACAAAAGCATCTGTATCTCGCGAAGATGGTGAGCGGCGAGTGGACCGGCACGATGAATCTCACTGAGCCGCAAGCGGGCTCAGACCTCGCTGCGATTCGAACCCGTGCCCAACCTGAAGGTGATCATTACCGTCTCTTCGGTCAGAAGATCTTCATCACGTATGGAGATCACGACTTCACGCCCAACACGATCCATCTCGTGCTGGCCCGCGTTGACGGAGCACCGGCGGGCGTCAAAGGCATTTCGATGTTCATCGTTCCGAAGTTTCTGGTGAACGCCGACGGATCTCTCGGCGAGCGCAACGATGTGCAGAGCATTTCGATCGAACACAAACTCGGTATCCATGCGAGCCCGACCTGCGTGATGGCCTATGGCCAGAAGCAGGGCGCAATCGGTTATCTGGTTGGCGAGGCCAATCGCGGTCTCGAATACATGTTCGTGATGATGAACGCTGCGCGTTTGTCTGTGGGTCTCGAAGGCT
>JALRHE010000131.1 GCA_023253235.1 Steroidobacteraceae bacterium | reverse complement strand
CTCGAAGAACTTCGTGCGAAGGCACAAGATGAGGCCGCTCGCATCACTGCTGCAGCACTTCATCGGCAAGGTGCACGACAATCGCCTGCTCAAGCCCTCGCCGCGCGTGCTGGTCTGCGTACCGGTCGGCTCGACCCAAGTGGAGCGGCGCGCCATTCGCGAATCTGCCGAAGGGGCTGGTGCGCGCACGGTCGCGATCGTGAGCGAACCGATGGCCGCCGCCGTCGGCGCCGGCTTGCCGGTGCAGGAAGCGCGCGGCTCGATGGTGCTCGACATCGGTGGCGGTACGTCTGAAGTGGCCGTGATTTCATTGAACGGTATCGTCTATGCGCAATCGGCACGCATCGGCGGCGATCGCTTCGACGAAGCCATCATGAACTACGTGCGCCGCAACTACGGCATCCTCATCGGCGAAACTACCGCCGAGCGCATCAAGATCGAAATTGGCTCGGCCTATCCTGGGCAGACCGTGCGTGAAATCTCGGTCAAGGGCCGTAACCTATCCGAAGGTGTACCGCGCAGCTTCACGCTCAACAGCAACGAGATCCTCGAAGCGCTGCAAGAGCCGCTGCAGGGCATCGTAGGCGCGGTCAAACAAGCGCTCGAACAAACTCCGCCGGAACTCGGCTCCGACGTCGCCGACCGCGGCATCGTCGTCACGGGTGGCGGCGCCTTGCTGCGTGACATCGACAAGTTGATCACCGAAGAGACCGGTGTCCCCGTCGTCATCGCAGAGGATCCGCTCACCTGCGTTGCGCGCGGTGGCGGTCGTATCCTCGAACTGATGGACGAACTCGGCCCCGGCCATTTCGGGCTTGAATAGCAGCGACGCCAGCCGCTATTTGTCCACGCGGGGCGCGCCAGCTGGCCTGCGCTTTGTCATCTACGCGGTCATTGCGCTCGTCTTGATGTACCTCGACCAGCGTGGTCGCTGGTTGGAGTCCATACGCTACGGGCTGCAGGCAGTCGCCTATCCGATCGAAATCGCGCTGAACTCACCCGCGGCTGCCTGGCAGTGGTCGCAAGAGGTCTTCGAAGATCGAGCGGCGTTGCAAGCGGAGAATCGCGAACTGCGCCAACGCATCCGCGAGCTCGAGCAGCTAGCCCTGCGTCGACAAAGTCTCGAGCGAGAAAATGTGGCGCTGCGCGCGATCGCCAAGCCCGCCGTGGATGTCGTCGAGAAGTATTTGCCCGCGCAAATCATCGGCAGTGAATTCAACTCGCAGCAACAACGGCTGACCGTGGATCGCGGCGCCGTCAACGGGGTCTTCGACCGGCAAGCTGTCGTCGCCGCCGGCGGTGTACTCGGTCAAACGATGCGAGTGGGCCCCTGGAGCAGCGAAGTCATCTTGCTGACCGACCCTGAACACGCGCTTCCCGTGCAAGTATTGCGCACCGGTGTGCGCACGCTCGCCGTCGGTACCGGCCGGCGCGATCAACTCAGCTTGCCGTTCTTGCCGCTGCAAACCGACATCCGCCGAGGCGATCGACTCGTCACTTCGGGGCTCGGCGGTGTTTTTCCTGCGGGCTATCCGGTCGCCGTCGTGACGGAAGTCAAACGCGATGGCGGCATACCGCTTGCGCAAGTACAGGCACGCACTCTCGCTCGCGTCGATCGTGATCGAATCGTATCGCTGTTGTGGTTCACACCAACGCATCCGGCTGCACCGGTGAGTCCTGCTCAAAGTACGGGTGGCGATCCGGCGGCCAAAGCCATTGATGTGGCACCGCGAGGCACAACACCGTGAAACGCTGGAGTTTGCGACGTCGCGCGATGGCGGGGCTGCTCTCGTCGTTCGTCCTGCAAGTCATACCACTACCCGCGGTACTCGGCTGGTTCCGACCGTCGTTTGCGGTCATCGCCGTGCTGTACTGGTCGATCGCCGCACCGGGCTGGGGCGGCGTCGGTCTCGGGTTTCTAATGGGCCTCGCATTGGATGCGTATCTAGGGGTCGTACTCGGCCAACATGCGCTCGCCACGGCGCTCGTTGCCTACATCGCGATTCGCCAACATCTCATCATTCGTAACAAATCGATGTTCGAACAAACGTTCTACATCGCAGGCTTGTTGCTGCTGTGGCAAATCGTCATCTGGATCATCGACGGCTGGACTGGTCATGCCTTGGGATCATGGACCCGTCTGCTGCCCATCGTGACGGGCACACTTTTGTGGCCCTTCGCATGGGAGTGGTTGGGCGGTGACCTCTCACGCAGCAGGCGCTGAAACGCCATGAGCCTCGGCGGCCGAATCAAAGATTTCTGGCGCGAACAACATCTGTTCGAGCAGCGCATCGTGCTTGCGATCGTCGTCATCGCAACGCTGTCGATGGTGCTCTTACTGCGTCTCGGCTGGTTGCAAATCGTCAAACACGATTACTACACCGAGCTTGCGGAAGGTAATCAGGTACGTATCGAGGCACTGCCCGCCCCGCGCGGTGTCATCTACGATCGAAACGGCGTCATCCTCGCGGAAAATCAGCCCGCCTACCAATTGGAGCTGGTGCCCGAGCAGGTCCCTGATCTCGACTCGACCTTACGCCGACTCGCCGAGATCGGACTGCTCGCAGAGGAAGACCTCGATGATGTACGCCGAACGATCCGCTCACGTCGCGGCTTCGACAGCGTGCCGATTCGCCTGCGGCTCACCGATGAAGACATGGCGAAGTTCGGTGTGCATCGATTCGAATTCCCGGGCGTCGACATCCGCACGCGACTCGCGCGTCACTACCCGCTCGGTGAGATCGCCGTCCATGCCATCGGCTATGTCGGCACGATCTCAGACTCCGATCTGAAGCGCATTGACCGCGAAGAATATGCGGGATCGTCCACCATCGGAAAAGTCGGTGTGGAAGCGGCCTTCGAAGATGTACTTCGTGGTCGCAACGGGCGACGCGAGATCATGGTCAACGCGCGCGGCCGATCGGTCGACAAGCTCGGTCCTTTGCAGCCTGAGTTGAAACGCTCGCCCGGCGAGCCCGGTCACGATTTGTTTTTGACTCTCGATCTTGAGGTGCAGCAAGTCGCCGAGGCGTGGGTGAAGGATCGTCGTGCTGCCGTGATCGCACTCGATCCCAAGAACGGTGAAGTGCTCGCGCTCGTCAGTCGCCCCGGCTTTGACCCCAATGGGTTTGCCCGCGGTCTAACCCGCACCGAATTCAAGCTGCTCAACGAAGACCCCGATCGACCGCTCTTCAATAGAACCCTGCGCGGTCTCTATCCGCCGGGTTCCACCATCAAGCCCGTCGTTGCCATGGCGGGTCTCGAATATGGTGTGATCGATCCGCTCGAAGCTCGCTTCTGTCCCGGTTACTTCTCGCTGCCCGGAAGTCGGCATCGCTTTCGTGACTGGCAACCGCGCGGCCATGGCAATGTCGACATGGTCACGGCCATCGCCCAGTCTTGCGACCCCTACTTCTACGCACTCGCGGA
>JALRHE010000341.1 GCA_023253235.1 Steroidobacteraceae bacterium | reverse complement strand
AGCAAAGGTCGTCTTCAATACGCCGCCGCGAGTGCCACCGATGCCATCGGCGTAAGCGAGCGCCTTGGCAAAGCCCTTGCGCGAGGCGTCTTGGAACACGGCGATGAGCGAGGGAACGCCGCGGCCTTGTTCGTACTGGCGACGGACGAGATCACCAGGTCCCTTCGGCGCGATCAGGACGACATCGAGATCCTTGCGGGGCTTGATCTGTTTGAAGTGAATGTTGAAACCGTGCGCGAAGAGCAGGGTCGCGCCTTTCTTGATGTTGCCAACCACCGACTCGTACAGATCTTTCTGCGCCAGATCCGGGGCGAGCATTGCGATGAGATCGGCACCCTTGACCGCATCTGCAGGCAGCGCGACGGGCAGGCGATCTTTCTTGGCCTTTTTCCAGCTGTCGCCTTTGCGAACGCCGATGACGACGTCGTAGCCGCTGTCTTTCAGGTTGAGCGCGTGCGCGCGACCCTGACTGCCGTAGCCGAGCACACAGATGCGCGCGCCTTTAAGCGCCTTCTTGTCGACGTCCTTCTGCGAAAACAACTTCATCACATCACTCCCGTTTGCACTTGAATCGTGAACGAACAATAAAAAACCCCGCATCGGCGGTCGGCCGGTGCGGGGTTTGTCTGATCCTCCTCGGTCGCTGGATCTGGCCCTTGGGCTTCAGACCCCGACAGACAACCCGCACCGGCTGCTTAGGCTTAGCAGCGGCAATAGCCCGACCACGACCACGTTGCCAGCGGCAACGGGGGAAAAGCGGGTCGAGAAATTGGTGCGGATCATGGGAGTAATGTCATCACAGCCACGGTTCGGGTGTCAATCGGGATAACATCCTGCCCATGGTCATCTCCACCGCTAATTCCCGCCCGATTTGGCTCGTGACCGAATCGTCGCTCGGCCGATTTATGGCCTCGCAAGGCGCCGCCGCTCGCGCCGTGTTGTCCTCGCAGAGCTTCAACGCCGAGCGTCATCGCGTCGTGCTCTTGCCGAACGATCTCGGTGACCCAACCGCGGCGGTCGTGCTCGGACTTGGTGCCTTAGAGTCGCTAGATCAGCTGCGCTGGTGGCACGTTGCGGGCCTACCCGACAAGTTGCCGGCCGGGCGTTACCACTTCGCCGACGAGCTCGATGGCCGCATTCGCTACCAATGCGAACTCGGATGGCGCGTTGGTGACTACCGATACTTGCGGTATCGCGCGACACCGACCGGCTCGCGCGCGCAGTTGGACGCGGCAGGTGGCGAACCGAGCGAGCACGCTGAACGCCGCGCGGCAGCGTGCGGTCTTACTCGAGATCTCATCAACACGCCGGCCAACGATCTCGGTCCGGCAGAACTCGAGACGGTGATGCGGGATCTGGCGGAGCGCCATGGCGCCGAGTTTCGCAGCATCGTCGGCGACGATTTGCTCGGGGCGAATTATCCCTTGGTGCATGCGGTCGGTCGTGCTAGCGATCGCGCACCGAGAATGCTCGAGTTGCGCTGGGGCAACGAGCGTCACCCGCGGGTCACCTTGGTTGGCAAGGGTGTCTGCTTCGACTCCGGTGGGCTCGATCTGAAGCCCGCCGCGGCGATGTTGCTGATGAAAAAGGATATGGGTGGTGCTGCGGTCGCGATCGGACTTGCCAAGGCACTGATGGAGCGTGCCGCACCGTTGCGACTTCGAGTGCTGATCCCCGCGGTGGAGAACGCGGTCGGGGGCAGCGCTTTCCGTCCCGGAGACATTCTGCGTTCGCGTCGCGGGCTGACGGTCGAGATCGGCAACACGGAC
>JALRHE010000315.1 GCA_023253235.1 Steroidobacteraceae bacterium | reverse complement strand
ATACGCATTTTTGTAGTTGGGGATGCCGTGGCAACCCAGACAGGTGTAGGCGAGGCGGGCACCGCGCTCGGCATCTGCCGTTTGCGCCCATGCAGAAGAGAATGCCGAGGCCGCAACCAAAGACAGCGCCAGAACGAACTTCGTCACCGCAACCCCCTGAAAACTAGACGATTCAAGCGTAAAACCGGCCGGAATGTTAAGGTTTCGCGCCCGGAATTACCACCGCAGCTGTCGTCGACATACCCACATGATCGCCCTGATCCAACGTGTCTCCTCTGCCAGCGTGACCGTGGCCGGCCAGCGAATCGGCGCGATCGAGGGCGGATTACTGGCCCTGATCGGCGTTCAGCCAGCTGATACCGAATCGACCGCAGAGCGGTTGCTCCAGCGGCTGATCGCCTACCGGGTGTTCCCGGACGAAGCGGGTCGGATGAATCGCTCCTTGGCAGACACGGGCGGTGGTCTGCTGCTGGTGCCGCAGTTCACGCTCGCCGCCGACACCCGCAAGGGTAACCGCCCGGGATTCAGCACAGCGGCACCACCCGCGAGAGCAGCCGAGTTATTCGACCACCTTTGTATGCTGGCGCGCCGAGCCCATCCTGCCGTGCAGACTGGCCGTTTCGGCGCCGATATGTCCGTCGCGCTCGTCAACGAAGGGCCGGTGACATTCTGGTTGCAGGTGGACGAACCAACGGAAGTTTCCGTCTAACTCGAGCCGGTTTGGCCTATCATCAGGCTTTCCTGAATACGCTGGATTCGCGAGGTCGTCATGGGAATCGGAATGCGCGAACTGATCATCATCTTGTTGGTGGTCCTGTTGGTGTTTGGCGCCAAGAAGTTGCGCACCATCGGTTCAGACTTGGGTGCTGCAGTACGCGGCTTCAAGAAGGGCATGGACGAGGGCGATGCGGCCGAGAGCTTGAAACAGATCAAGCAGGAATCGGCTGATGCCGATTTTGGCGATACCGCCAAGACGGCGCCCACCACGAACGACCAGAAGCCCGCCGACCGGAACGGCTGAGGCCGCCCGCCGACTGCGGGCCAGACTGTCCATATGTTCGAAGTCGGTTTCAGCGAACTGCTGCTGATCATGGGGCTCGCGCTGCTCGTGCTCGGCCCCGAAAAGCTCCCCAAAGTCGTTGGCGAGATCGGCCGATGGATGGGTCGCGCTCGCGCGATGGCGAGACAATTCCGCGAACAACTCGAAATCGAAGCGCAGGAAACCGCGCGTCGCCAAAACCAGCAGACCACCTCAACGAATGCGGCGAACTCCACGTCGCCGACCAATGAGCCCGAGGGTGAGCCCACGACTAGCTCGCCTACGACCGCATCGAGTGAGAGCGCCGCAGCCGCAACGACTCCGACGCCCTCTGCCGTCGAAGACTACGTCAATCGCCACCCGGATGATCCTCCGCGCGGATGAGTGACAACTCGGAACAACTAGCCGAAGGCACCCTGATCTCGCACCTACTCGAATTGCGTGATCGTCTGCTGCGCGCGTTCATCGCCGTGCTCGTGGCATTCATTCCGTTGGCGTTCTTCGCCAACGAAGTATTCACTTTCGTAGCCACGCCGCTGATAGCCCAGCGTCCCAAAGATTCCTCGTTGATCGCCACCAGCGTCATT
>JALRHE010000304.1 GCA_023253235.1 Steroidobacteraceae bacterium | reverse complement strand
ACCCGTGATGTAAGCGGCCTCACCCGAGGCTAGGAACGCGCAGGCCTTGGCGATATCGTCCTGCAAACCGGGTCGACCGAGCGGGATGCGTGCACGCATGTCGGCGAGATACTTCTCTTCGCTGCGGCCGGTCGCCGCGCTGAAAAACTGGTTCTGCCAGGCACCGAGACCCGTCGTGACATGGTTTGGACAAATCGTATTGACGGTGATGCCCTGCGAGCCCAGTTCGATCGCAGCCGAGCGGGTCAGGCCCACCATACCGTGCTTCGAAGACACGTAAGCCGATGCGAACGGGAAACCCGACTTCGACGCTTGACTACCGATGTTGATGATTCGGCCGCCCTTCCCTTGGGCGATGAACTGCTTCGCTGCATGCTTGATGCCGAAAAACGCACCGCGCAGATTGACACCGAGCACGGCATCCCAATCGGCTTGTGTCATCTCGACGATCGGTTTCATCAGATAACCGATACCCGCGTTGTTCACCATGATGTCGAGGCGTCCGTAGTGCGCCACCGTCTTTGCGACGAGTTCGGCAACCTGCGCCTCTTCGAGCACATCACACACGACGCCGATCGCTTCGCCACCGGCGGCGCGGATCTCATCGACGATCTGTTGCATCTCCTTCGACGAGCCGATCGCCGACTCCGGCATCTCAGCGCCGCGAGCAGCCCCGATGTCGCTCACGACCACCTTGCAACCTTCGGCTGCCAATCGCTTCACCATCGCTTCGCCCAGGCCCTTGGGCCGACCTGAGCCTGTGACGATCGCCACCTTGCCACGCAGATCCGGATACACGCTCATCGGAACTCCTTGTGAGAACTTCAGACTGCTAACATGATCGCATGAGCGAACTGCTGACGGACATAGTTCCCCCTATCGGTCGAGTGACCTTGAACCGACCGGACAAGCGCAATGCACTGAATTCGGCGATGTGGATGGAGCTGACCCACCTCGCGGCACGACTATCGCAAGACGACCGGCTGCGGGTGGTCTTGCTCACGGGTGCGGGTCACGAGGCCTTCAGCGCCGGCGCGGATATCATCGAGATGCGCCAAAGCCTGGCGGATCCGCCGAAAATGCAAACGATGCAACAAGCGGTGCTCGATGCTCAGGTGGCTTGGGAGCGTATCCCGATTCCCACCATCGCCATGATCCGCGGTGCCTGCACGGGCGGAGGCTGCGGACTCGCCTTGAGCTGCGATCTGCGCCTCGCAACACCCGATGCTTTTTTCGCGATTCCACCTGCCAAGCTCGGTCTCGCCTACAGTCTGGCCGACACCAAGCGACTGTACGATCTGGTCGGCCCGTCGCGCACGAAGGAAATCCTGTTCACCGGCCGTCGAATCGATGCAACCGAAGCGCTGCACCTCGGCATGATCAACCGCATCGTCCCGTCGGATGAACTCGAGTCCTACGCACTCGCGCTCGCCGGCGACATCGCCGGCAACGCACCCAATTCGGTACGAGCGGCCAAGGCCGTGGTGAGCCTGATCAGCGCCGGCACCGATGCCGAAACTCCCGGCTCGAAGCGCTATTACGACGAGAGCTTCTCGTCGAGCGAATTTCTCGAAGGGGCTCGAGCCTTCATGGAGAAGCGGTCGCCGAAGTTTTAGCGGCGTCTTTTTCTTTGAACTCGTCCAGGTAGCGACGTATCACGGCCGCACTCTCGCGCGGCGCTTCCTGAACGAGCATGTGCCCGATCCCGGGCATCACCTCGAGACGAACGTCAGGTGAGTTTTGCAGCAAGTCTCGGGTCTCATACGCCAGTGACAAGGGAACCCGCCGGTTTTTCTCGCCCCAAATCAGCAGTACCGGCACTTTGACCGAGCGGATTTTCTCCTCGACTCCGCCCGAGACGTACTGCCGTAACAACTCGATCATCGCCAACCGATTACCTTCACGACGCCACATCGAATACCACTCATCGACGACGGCATCGCTCACCCTGGTAGGGTCTCCGTAGTCGCTCTCGAGCATGAACCGCGTAAAGGCAGGCGGCGCGACGTAAGCGATGACGTTCGCAACGGTCGGAATATCGGCGCCTTGAGTCCGGCCGCGAACTCGCTTCTCCAAAGATCCGGGACTGATGAGCACCAAACGCTCAACTCGTTCGGGGTGATCGGCGGTGTAACGCATGGCAACCGTGCCGCCGATGGATGTGCCTGCGAGTGTGAAGCGCTCGAGACCTCGCGAGTCGATGAACTCTTCGATGAGGTACTGAATACGCTCAAGCGTGTAGTTGCCGCGAGGTTCGGGGCCGGTCAGGCCGTGCGCAGGCAGATCAACCCGAATGACACGATAACCATCCTTGAGCGCACTGACCCACGGCTCCCACATGAACAGACTCGAATAATTGGCGTGCAGCAAGAGCACGACCGGGCCCTCACCTTCGTCACGGTAGTGCAGCCGCACGCCGTCGATCTCGACGAATCGCGAGCGATCACCCGCCCAACGCGCCTCAACCTCGGCAGCTGGCCGATCGCGATAGATCCAGGCGGCCCACACACCGATCAAGAGAACGCCCAATAGGATGAGCGCCAGTGTGCCGAGCATCCATTTGAGTAATTTACGGATCATGCAAGTCACCTCACCTAGGGGAGATATACTCCAGCGACTCGAATAAAAACCAACGGGGGACGACAGCGTGACCACATCCCAAACGCAGACCTATGCGAACCCGCTCTATGCTTGGTTTGTGGTGCTGGTGCTAGCGCTGGCCAACTGCGTGTCGTTCATCGACCGGTTGATCCTCTCGTTACTCGTCCAGCCGATCAAAGCAGACCTGCAGATATCCGACACCGCGTTCAGCCTGCTCGCAGGGGCCGCTTTCGCGATCTTTTATTGCGGCATGGGTCTTCTCATCGCGCGTTGGGCTGACCGTTATAGCCGCAAGTGGATCATCACCACCGGCATCGTGCTCTGGTGCAGCATGACCACCTTGGCAGGTACCGCACGGTCTTACGCCCAGCTTTTCCTGTATCGAATCGGCGTCGGTGTGGGCGAAGCCACCCTTTCGCCGTCCGCCTATTCCATGCTCGCTGGCTACTTCCCGCCGCAGCGACTCTCCCTCGCCATCGGCGTCTTCAGTGCGGGCGTCACCGCAGGCACGGGTCTCGCTTATTTGCTTGGCGGCGCCACTATCGCGTGGGTGATGTCACAAGGCACGGTGACCTGGCCCATCGTCGGCGACATTTCCGGTTGGCGACTCGTGATGGTCATCATCGGCTTGCTCGGGCTGCCCGTCGCACTGCTGATGTTGTTCGTCAAGGAACCTCCGCGCGCACAACAGGGACCTCCGGCCACGCTGCAGGAAACGCGCGCTCACTTCAAAGCCAACCTAGCTCGCTACGGATATGTATTCGCAGGCTACGGCACGACCGCCGTCACCGCCTTCGCCGTGATGACATGGACGCCAGCGCTGTACCAACGCCAGTACGGCGCCACACCTGCCGAGTCGGCACTGACCATCGGCACGGTGGCACTCGTGGGTGGCTTACTCGGCGCCTTCGCCGGAGGTTGGTGGTCGGACCATCTAGAGTCGAAAGGCGATCATCGCGCCAAATTGCGCGTGCTGTTCTACTGCGGACTCGGCTTGGTATTACCCTCGATTCTCGCGCCCTTCATGCCGACGATGCAGGCGCATGCCGCCTTGATCTTCTTCACGTTTTTCTTTGGCTCTGCTGCCACAGGTCCTGCGGGCGCGTATGTGCAAGCCATCACGCCCGATCGTATGCGGGCGCAATTTGGCGCGGCCTACCAATTGTCGCTGGTGCTAGTCGGTGCCACCCTCGGCCCGTTTGCCGTTGGCTTTTCGACAGACTTCGTCTTTGGTGACGAGAGCAAGGTGGGCTATTCGATGGCGCTCGTCTCTGCCGTCGCCAACCCCATTGCCGCTTATCTATTGTGGCAAGCCTTTAGGCGGGCACGTGCACTGCTTTGAGGCGCGAATAGCTATATAGCTCCTCGAGGCACTCCTCGCCGCCGAGTCCGCTGTCTTTCCAGCCACCGAAAGGCGCCCCTACGAAGTGCTGCCCTGCGGTATTCAGCCACACGGTTCCAGCCTCGATGGCACGGGTCATTCGCAGCCCGGTGGCGAGATCGCGCGTCCAGACCGCTGCCGTCAAGCCATAGGGCGAGTCGTTGGCAAGTTCGATGACCTCGGATTCTCGGTGCCAGCGCTGCGCACAGACGATCGGGCCAAAGATTTCCTCGCGAACGACTCGCATGTCTTGGGTCACATCCGCATACAGCGTGGGCTCGAGCCAATAGCCGCGCGCGAAAGCATCACCTCTAGGCCGAACGCCACCAGTGACCAGACGAGCACCCTGTGCCGCCGCCTCCGAAACGAAACCCTGCATCCGTTCGAATTGTTTCGAAGAATTGACTGGACCCATTTCCGAAGCTGGATCCAATGGATCACCCACTCGCAGCGCTCGCATCCGTGTCGCGACACGTTCGACGATCTCGTCATGAATATCGGCATGCAATAACAAGCGACTGGTCGAGCCACACGACTGACCCGCCCATGAAAAATTCATTCCTGCGACCGCCATCTCCACGACCCGATCCAGATCGGCGTCGGGAAAAACGATGAAGGGGTTTTTGCCGCCAAGTTCCAGACTCACATGCTTGACGGCGGACTCGGCCGCCGCACGCTGAATGGCAAGCCCTGTAGACACCGATCCGGTGAACCCGATACGTCGTACGAGCGGATGCCGCACCAAGGCATCACCCGCTGGTGCACCGTAGCCATGGACGATACTCACCAGACCGCTCGGCAACGTGTCGCGAACCAGTTCGCCGAGAACGCAGCCCGATAGCGGACTTGTTTCCGGCGTCTTTACGACGACTGCGTTGCCCGCCATCAACGGAGCAGCCAAGTGCGCTGCGGCAAACATGAACGGATGATTGAAGGGAACGATACGCGCCACGACGCCATACGGCTCATGCACCGTGTAATGCAGCCCGCGCGCAGTCGCGGGAATGGTCTCACCCTTCAGTTCGCTACCGAGGCCAGCGAAGTATTCGAGATAACCGGCGGCAATCTCGATGTCGGCACGAAGCTTGCCGATGGTGTTGCCGGTATCACGCGCCTCAAGCGAGAGGATCTCCGCACCTCGACTGCGAATGGCCTTCGCTAGCGCTTTCAATTGAGCAGCTCGCTCCCAGACGGATAAGCCGCTCCAATCGCGCTGCGCACGCGCTCCTGCCTTTACCGCGCGATCCACATCAGCCGCCGTCGCCGCTGGCACACGCCCGAGTGGCTTGAGCGTTGCGGGCTCGTGACTGTCGATCCAGTGGCCCGCTGCACCGCCCTCACCGAGCGTGAGCTCTCCATCGATCAGATGTCGACCTTCAAACACGTCGCTTCCTCGTACCAATGAAAAACGGGTCGCAACCGTGAGGCTGCGACCCGTTGAAGTGTATCGGGATCAACCCGATAAATCGTCTCTGGACTTAGCGACCACCGAAGCGATACGCGACGCGGAATCCGACGATACGGGGATCCGGCAGTGCGACACCCGAGGTGTTGGCTGGCGAGAAGTTGCTGGGGTCAGCCAGCGACTGCGCCACATCGCCCGGGTTCGCGCTGCCACCTTGCACCGTATCGTCGTCGGTGATGTTGTTGACGAACACCTGCATATCCCAACGGTCTGAGGTCATGCCGATACGCACGTTACCGATGGTGTAGGCATCGAACTGCACGAGATTATAGAAGTCCAAGTAACGCTTCGATTGCTTCTGAACGTCGCCTTCGACGAAGAAGCGCACACCGGTGGCACCGAAGAGATCACCCATCGGACGCGACCAACGCGCCATGCCGACGAGTGAATGCTTGGGTGCACGCTCGAGTTCACGACCTTTGAGGTTGTGGAAGCACAAGCGCGAGTTCGCCAGAGTGTCGGTCTTGCGGTTACATCCACCGACACGCACCGCATCCGTCGGCGACGCGGAGGTGAACGGGAAATCGATGAACTCGGTGTCGAGATACGAGTAGTTGAGACCGAACAGCAAGCTGTCGTTCGGCGCCCACTGCGTGTCGATTTCGAGACCACGGACCTCGGCCTTACCGGCGTTCAGCAAGCGACCGACCAGGATGCCCGAGGGCGTCACGAGCTGAGCGCCGACCTGCTTGTCGTCGTACTTGATGAGGAAGACACCAGGATTGAAACGTACCCGGCCATCGGCAGTTTGGATCTTGGCGCCGAACTCGTACTCCTGGATCTTCTCGTCTTTGAACGAGAACTCGTCGTACGCACCGTCGTAGTCAGCGTCTTGCCACGAACCGGCCGTGACGGTCGAGACACCGCCCGGCTTCACGCCCTTAGCGTAGGTCAAATAGAGCAGCAAGTCATCAGCCGGGCGAAACTCGATCGTCGCGCGCGGCGTGAAATAGCTGTGCTCGGTCTCGAGCGTGACCGGCACACCCGGCGCCTGACGCACGCCCGAACCCGGAGTGCCGGGCGGTGCGAACGGATTGAAGAACGGATAGAGATAGCTAACCGAGGGGAAGCCGATCTGGAAGCCCGGGAAACTCGGATCTTGGCACTTCGTGATCGGACCGCCCGGGAACGAGGCCGCGTCGAGCGTGGGCGAACAGTTCACACCAGCGACCGTCTCGGTCTCCTGTCCATACCGCCCTTCGACGCTGAAGCGCCAGCGCTCGTTGAGGTCGTACTCAACCATGCCGAAGAACGAGTTGTGTTTGATGTCGCGCGCGTTCACGCGCGGAATGGGATCCATCAAGCCGAGCACCTGGTTGGGTGAGCGGCCCTGACAACTCGGCGCCAGAGCGGGCTGCCCAGGGAACAGCGTATTGGGCGGAATCGCGGGCAGACAGAAAATATTGATCGAGCGTGTCGTCTGCGCCGCCTTTTCCTGCCAGTACAGGTAGCCGAGCATGAAGTTTGCCGGGCCTTCGAAATCCGAACGGAAGCGCAATTCCTGACTGAACTGTTCCGTCTCGTTCGAGTTGTCGAACTTCGCTGCACGCAAGGAGGTATCGACGCCGTTGACGACGCCCGAGTCGAAGTCACCATCTTCCACGAAGGTGAAGTTCGCATCGGTGACGCCCGTCAGCGAGGTCACGGTGCCGAAGTCGAAGTCCCAATTGAGCACAGCGGAGAAACGCAGAATTTCTCGCGTGCTACCCGGATAGTCCTTGCCGGTGATCGGATCCGGATCCAACTTGACCTTGAGTTTGTCGGCCGACGGGATCAGACCCGCCGACGAGTAAAGGTGGTTGCTACCGAAGAACGTGCCGGGATAAGCGGGGTTTCCCGAGCCCGGCGGCAACGTGAAGCCCGGTGGCAACACCGTGGTACCCGAATAGACCCGCGCGCTCCCAGCCGGGCAGCTGCCACGAACAGCGGCCACCACGGCTCCGGTGCCGACGGTCAAGCAATCAGAACCCGTCGTCGGACGAACGGAGACCAATGTAATCGGGAGCTGCGCCGTCGCGGACTGACCGAACTCATCGTCGGTGTATTCGACGCGGAACTTGGCGTTGAAGTTGTCGCGCGGCTCCCACTTGCCCGTGAGCGCAAGACCCCAACCGTCGCCGTCACCGACCTCGTTGCCGGTCACCGAGTTTTTGTAGATACCATCCTGCTTCCACTGCACGGCATTCACGCGAATACCCAGCGTGTCGCTTAACGGACCGCTCCAAGAGCCCGTGACGTCTTGCCGACCATACTCGGCGAACGAGGCGCGGATATCACCCTCGGCAACTTTCGCCGGATCCTTGGTAACGTACTGCACCGCACCCGCGAAGGCGCTACGGCCATACAACGCAGACTGCGGTCCTTTGACGATTTCGATGGCTTGCAAATCGAGCAATTTATTGGTCGCCAGCAGCGAGCCACCACCGAACTGAATACTTTCGCTCGAGGTATCGATGCCATCGACGAGTACCGCCACGTTGACACGACCGCGCGTCGGCGACAGACCGCGAATCGAGATTCGGTTATCCGTCGCTGAATATCCTTTGTCATAGATCAACGAGGCATCGAGCCGGGCGATATCCTCGACATCCGAGATGCCCATCTTTTCGATTTCGCCCGACGTAATGGCCGTGATCGACATGGAGACATCCTGCAGATTCTCCTCGCGCTTACGCGCCGTCACGACGATCTCTTCGAGACCGGCCGCTTCGTTAGCGACCACTGGCATCGCCATGACGGTGGACATGCCACCAATGACGAGCGCAACCGACCGCTGCGCCGGTTTATGCGATTTACTCATTTTTCTATGACCCCCGAGTCATGATGTTTTTTCGCTGTTCTCGAGATTTCTTCAGTGAATCTCTAAAAACAACACTTGCAGAGTGCTACAACCGCTCTGCTCCGTCAAACTTCGTCTCATCCATGCAACATAATATGACCACTCTGCGCACAGCGCCCTCTCACCGATCGCCGCTGCTCGACGTCGACCCCGCACTAACGCAGCACGGGCTTCGCGGATAAACGATCCGGATATTCCTTCTCGGCGCGCTCTCGATAGGCGCGCGGTAACTGATCAATGCTCAGCAACTTCACGCCCGACGCGTGCCAGATCACATGGCCAGGTTGATCCTTCATGTCCATCCACTTCAGCCAATTCATGAAGACCACCGAAGAAAAACTCGCGGGCACCGAGTATTGACGGGCATCGAGTAACGCATCGCGCTGCGCGAATATCGTCTGTCTTTGGCCGTGCATGGCCGGCATGCCCGGTGGATAGACCGTTTGATGTTGCAGCCAAATGTGCGGACCCATCTCATGCCACTGCACACGCAGCGGCTTTCTGACCGGCTCTCCGAGCGGTGTTCCGTCGTTTCGAACCGGCCAAATACCTTCTCGCGTGTAAGCAAAGCCCAAATTGCCACCCTGCACCGCAGGCTTTACGGCCTCTCGCTTGCCCGTATACGGATTGGCGAACTCGTACAGGAACTCCCCTGTCTCGAAATCACGAAAGAAGGTCACCGTATGCCCACCGAGCTGGAAATCCTCCCCGCGATGGGCAAACCAATAGACCTCCATCCCTTCGAAGCGCACCAAGGGTCTCGGGGTTTCCCCCTCGCCGCGTACTCCAAAGATCACGCCGGTAAACCACCAGCGCACATCTTCCTCAAGCAAGCTGCCTTGCATACGCACGAGATTGCGAAGGTGTTCATGCGATTGCCAACTCTCTGGCCCCGAGCCTGCCATCGCGTTTGATCCAATCGAGTTGGCTGCGCTCGACTCGGCACCCACACCCGCGCCCAAAATCAAACTGCCAGCCAACCAACGACGTCGGCTGATCGAACGTGGCGTCTGCGTCATTTCAGTCGCACCGTGACCTTGTTCTCGGAGTCGATATCGGAGACGTCGATCTCGACCCCCATCACGGCGGCGTAGCCGTACAGACGCGGCTTCAGCCAGATGTCGTGAACCTCTGCGTCGGTCAAATCGAACTGACCGATGCGTCGAGAAATCGCGAGCACATGCGAAAAAGGGAATGTGAAGCGTCGCTCGCCAGGCAGTACTTGAAGATCAAGACACAATTGATAGAGGCAGGCGGTGCGCTCGAACATCGCTGTCAGCGCCAGTTCGCGATCACCCGTCCGGGAAATCGCCTCGCGAGTACGCTCGAGCATCGGTCTCATAGTCTGCACATCGTGCTCAACATACTGTCTCGAGAGACCTTTGTTCTTGGCGAACTGCACTGAGTTCAGATGCATCTTTACCAAGGCATCGTTCATCTCGTGCTGATACGGCATGGAGTCTTTGAGCGTGCGGATCGCGAGCGCAACCGCCTGCCCTAAAAGCTCTTCCCGCCCTTCAAAGCCACTGGTGTTATCTGCCACGCTTCCCCCTCACGCTGACCGTTCTGCTCTGCGCCCCTAACAGGGCTTGTCGTTTGGTCCGTTGTAGCCGCGTTTTAGGCGCCCGCCAATGGCAGGCTGCGCGAATACACCCGGCTTGTCCATTCGTTGGACACACAGGGGCTGGAGTACTAGGCTTGCCCGACCGGAGTCGCGTAAAAGAGCCGCGTTCGCACGGAGGTGAAGCATGTACATCAATTTTTGGTATCCCGTCGTTCGCGGCGAAGATCTCGGCAAGACACCGCAAAAGGTCCGCCTGCTGGGTCACGATTTCGTCGTCTTCCGTGACGAGCAAGGAAAGCCGGCTGTTCTGTCGGATACCTGTATCCACCGAGGCGCGAGCCTCTCTGGCGGAAAATGTAAAGAGGATGGCACCGTGCAGTGCCCTTACCACGGCTGGCGATTCAATCGCGATGGCGTGTGCATCCGCATTCCCTCGATCGGCAAGACCACTAAGCCGCCACCGCGCGCACGCGTCGACGCCTATCC
>JALRHE010000246.1 GCA_023253235.1 Steroidobacteraceae bacterium | reverse complement strand
GAAGAATCGCGGCCCGGTCTGTAGCCGAACGCATTGCCGAGGAAACCGGGGTTGACCTGGGGGCCGAGGTTGGGTACCAAGTCCGATTCACCGACAAAGCCAGCAAGAGAACCCTCGTCAAGGTCATGACCGATGGCATTTTCGTGGTGAATTCCAGCAGTTCCAGACCATCGATCGCCAACTCGATCTTGCCGCGTTACCGTATGCGCAACTTCCCCGACTGAGTCTCGCCGGAGCGGGATCTTCAAAGAATTCGAGTATTCCGCTTGCTTGGTCGCTAGACAGCGAGCTCGTCAACTTCGATCGCGATATCGGCGTCACAGGCTGGCGACTCGATATCGCGCCACGTATCGGACTGGATTGGTCCGGACCGGGCTACTACCTACAACCCTCGGCGGGTTGGCGCTATACCCAGTACGAGCTCGATGGTGTGTCAGGAAACGTCACGCCCTCGCCGTCGCGATCGCTGCCTTTTGCAGCGCTCGACGCCGGATTCATTCTGGAGCGCCGCGCGAAAACACCGGATGACAATCGCATCACTCTCGAGCCGAGACTGCTCTATCTCTGGACGCCGTGGCGCGATCAGAACGAGCTGCCGATCTTCGACACAGGCATTCCCGATCTCGATTTTGTGCAGCTGTTCCGTACCGAGCGGTATGTTGGTGCCGATCGTGTATCCGATGCCAATCAGATCAGTCTAGGCACGACGGCGCGCATCTACGACGGTAAATCTGGTCGCCAAAAACTCGCTGCGACTATCGGTCAAACGTTCTACTTCGATACACCGCGAGTGCGCTTGCCGAACGAGCCGTTGACGGGTCGTAACGAATCGGACTTGTTCGCCCAGGTGTCGGTGGCGGCCTGGCGCTCCTGGAACGTCAACATGGGCTTGCAGTGGAACTCACTCGATAGTCGTCAGGAGCGCAGCCAGGTTCGGCTCCAGTACCGACCCGATGACGAACGTGCCTTGAACCTAGCTTATCGATATCAGCACCAGCGGCTCGAGCAAGGCGAAGTCTCCGGCGCGTGGCCCATCAGCCGTCGCTGGAACGCCTTCGGCCGTATGGTCTACGACCTGCAAGATCGCTCGAGCCTTGAGACCTTCGCGGGCGCCGAATACAAGGCCTGTTGCTGGCGGCTGCGACTCGTCGGTCGTCGCTTCGTCTCGACGCGCACCGGCGAGCGCGACACCGGCATCTACCTTCAACTGGAACTGAATGGCCTCGCGAGTGTCGGAAGCTCAGCAGACGCTTTCCTCGAGCAGGCAATTCGGGGATACTCGTCGACCGGCGTAACTCGTTGATTTTTCGCGGAACACCCTCATGACTTCCAGCCCTTTTTCGTGGCTTGCCATCCCGGCTTTGCTTTGCGTCCTCGGCAGCAATTCGGCAACGGCGCAAAACCGCACCCTCTCCGACAAAGGTGTGATGCTCGATCGTGTCGCTGCCGTGGTGAACGATGGCGTGGTGCTACGCAGCGAATTGGAAGAGCAGATGTCGGTGGTGAGCGAACGTCTGAAGGCCCAGGGCCTCGAGATGCCGCCGGTCGATGTGCTGCGTCAGCAAGTGCTCGAGCGGCTGATCCTGCAAGAGCTGCAAATCCAGCGTGCTCAGCGTGCGGGTATTCGCGTCAATGACGAGAATTTGAACCAGGCCTTGGCCGAGGTCGCGCAACGCAACAACATCGGTCTCGCCCAGCTTCCGGCTGCGCTCGCCGCACAAGGCATCGACTACGGCGCATACCGCGAAACCGTACGCCGAGAAATGACCA
>JALRHE010000282.1 GCA_023253235.1 Steroidobacteraceae bacterium | reverse complement strand
AGTACACGCGCCGCAGCACTCGCTAAGCGCAGCGCGAAATCGACGGTCAACGGCTCCTGCCCCACCGTGCCGCGTACGCCGTCGGTACCGAAGTATTGTCTACCCATGTTTTGTATCAGCCCCGATTCCCTGAACGCGTTGGATACTTAGTCGGATGTCGTCTCATCGCGGAACGCGCGCCAAACCTTCAGCGCATCGACGGTCTCGGCAACATCGTGGACGCGAATGATACGCGCACCGCCTTCGCATGCGGCGAGCGCCAACGCGAGACTACCGGCCAACCGCGCCTCCACCGGCCGACCCGTCAGAGCGGCCAGCATCGACTTGCGCGATAAACCGACGAGCATCGGCACGCCGAGCGTCTTAAGTTCGTCAAGGCGCCGCAGCAAAGCGAGATTGTGCGGCAAGGTTTTCCCGAAACCGAAACCCGGATCGATCATCAGTCGATCATCCGATATGCCCGCAGCGCGACAGGCCTGCAGCCGCTTGCCAAGAAAATCACGAACCTCGGCGACGACGTCAACGTAGTGCGGAGCCTGCTGCATCGTGCGCGGCTCGCCCTGCATGTGCATCAGGCATACGGCCGCCTTGCTCGAAGCCACCGCCTCGATTGCACCGGGTCGGCGCAGCGCATAGACGTCGTTGATGAGATGTGCGCCGAGTGCGAGACCCGCGCGCATGACCTCAGGCTTGCTGGTATCGAGCGAAACCAAGGCACCGCGCTCGAGCAAGGTGCGCAAGATGGGCTCCACTCTCTGCCACTCTTCATCGGCCGAGACTTCGGCCGCGCCGGGTCGCGTCGACTCGCCGCCCACGTCGATGATGTCGGCGCCGGCGGCGCGCATCCGCTCGGCCGCAGCAACCGCTGCGGCAACGTCGACGAAGCGACCGCCGTCAGAAAAGGAATCGGGCGTGACATTGAGCACGCCCATGACCCTCGGGAGACGCAAATCGAGAACTCGATCTGCGCAGCGAAGCGACATCAGCCGGCGCTGCCCTCACCGGCTGGCGTCGTGCCGATTCCACCGGACGGCGCCGGACGCGGCGGCGTATCGCCCCCAGTCGGACCGCTCGACGCGGAATCATCCCAGCCAGAGGGCTCACGCGGCGCGCGGCCTTCCATGATGTCCTTGATCTGACCATCGTCGATCGTCTCGAACTTCATCAAGGCATCGGCCATCGCGTGCAGCTTGTCGAGGTTCGTTTGCAGGATGTCCTTGGCGCGCTGGTAATTGCTCTCGATGACGCGACGCACTTCCTGGTCGATTGCATGCGCCGTCTCGTCCGATACCTGCTTGGTCTGCGTGACCGAGCGGCCGAGGAAGACTTCACCGGACTCTTCGGAATAGGTCAGAGGACCGAGCTTGTCCGAGAGACCCCACTTCGTGACCATGTTGCGCGCCAGATCCGTCGCACGCTCGATGTCGTTCGAAGCACCGGTCGTTACCGAATCGACGCCGAAGATGATCTCTTCCGCGATGCGCCCACCGAAGAGCGTCGTGATGCTCGACTCGATGCGACGCTTGCTCATGGAGTAACGATCCTGCTCCGGCAGGAATTGCGTCACACCGAGAGCGCGACCACGCGGAATGATCGTCACTTTGTACACGGGGTCATGCTCAGGAACCGAGATACCGACGATGGCGTGACCGGCTTCGTGATAGGCCGTCATGCGCTTTTCTTCCTCGGTCATCACCATGGATCGCCGCTCGGCGCCCATCATGATCTTGTCCTTGGCGCGCTCGAACTCTTCCATTCCGACGATGCGCTTGTTGGCACGAGCAGCAAACAGCGCCGCTTCGTTGACGAGGTTGGCAAGATCGGCGCCCGAGAACCCAGGCGTGCCGCGCGCAATCAACGCCGGCTTCACGTCTTCACCGAGCGGAACCTTGCGCATGTGAACCTTCAGGATTTGCTCGCGACCGCGCACATCCGGCAGCGGCACAACGACCTGACGATCGAAACGGCCCGGTCGCAACAGCGCCGGATCGAGCACATCGGGACGGTTGGTGGCAGCGATGACGATGATGCCCTCATTGCCCTCGAAGCCATCCATCTCGACCAGCAACTGGTTCAGAGTCTGCTCGCGTTCGTCGTGACCACCGCCAAGACCCGCACCGCGATGACGACCGACGGCATCGATCTCGTCGATGAAGATAATGCAGGGAGCGTGCTTCTTAGCCTGCTCGAACATGTCGCGTACGCGCGAAGCGCCAACGCCCACG
>JALRHE010000075.1 GCA_023253235.1 Steroidobacteraceae bacterium | reverse complement strand
AAGGCGGTCGCCTTCCTCGAGGCACTGCAGCCGGAGTTCAAAGATTACCAGCGGCAGGTTGTCGTCAACGCACGTGCCATGTGCGCCCAGCTACAGCAGCGTGGCTATCGCATCGTCTCGGGCGGCACCGACAACCATCTGTTCCTGATCGATCTGTCGGACAAGAACATCACCGGTAAGGACGCCGACGCCGCACTCGGTGCTGCGCACATCACAGTGAACAAGAACGCGGTGCCGAACGATCCGCGTCCGCCCATGGTGACGAGCGGTATCCGCATCGGCACGCCTGCGGCGACGACGCGCGGCTTCAAGGAAGCGGAAGTGCGCGAAGTGGCTGATCTCATCGCCGATGTGCTCGATGCGGAAGGCGCTGCCGCCGCCATCGAGCAGGTTCGCGCGAAAGTGACGGCGCTCTGCCGGCGATTCCCGGTGTACCAAGCCTGATTTGAGTCATGTATTGCCCTTTCTGCGGCCACGAGGAGACCAAGGTCAACGACTCGCGTCTCGCCGCTGAAGGGCGACAGATTCGCCGTCGTCGCGAGTGTCTCGCCTGTGGTGAGCGTTTCACGACCTTCGAGACAGCCGAGCTCGTCATGCCGCTCGTGGTCAAAAGTCACGGCAGTCGCGAACCCTTCGACGAGCAAAAGCTGCGCTCGGGTCTCATCAAGGCGCTGCAGAAACGACCGGTCGAACAAGATCGAATCGAGGCTGCGATCTCGCGGATCACGCATCGGCTGCGTAGTCTCGGCGAGCGCGAAGTGCCGTCTCGGCAGATTGGCGAGTTCGTGATGAACGAGTTACGCCATCTCGATGAAGTGGCTTACGTTCGATTTGCCTCCGTTTATCGCAGCTTCCAGGACGTCGACGCTTTCCGCGACGAAGTCGACAAGTTGAAGGTGCGTCGTCGTCGCGAACCGCTCGAGGGGCAGTTGTCACTGCTCGCCGCCGAGGACGCTGCTGCCAAGAACAAAGGTGGCAAACGTGACTGAGCGCTGGACTGCCTTCGAGCACGCCGCGATGGGTCGGGCCTTGGAGCTTGCCGCACAGGGACGCACCTCCACGCAGCCCAACCCGCGCGTTGGTTGTGTGATCGCTCAAGGCGAGCAGATCGTCAGCGAAGGTTGGCACCAGCGCTCCGGTGAGCCGCACGCCGAAGTTTTTGCGCTGCGCGCAGCAGGCGAGCGGGCTCGCGGTGCCACCGCCTTCGTTACGCTCGAACCTTGCAATCACCACGGCCGCACCCCGCCTTGCAGTGAAGCGTTGATCGCGGCAGGCATCGCACGTGTGATCTATTCGAGCGGCGATCCGAATCCACGCGTCGATGGCAGTGGGGCGGCACGCTTGCGCGAGGCAGGCATCGTCGTCGAGCAGGGCTTGCGAGCGATCGAAGGTGAGGAGCTCAACCTCGGCTTTTTCAGTCGTATGCGTCGGCAGCGACCGTGGTTGCGCTTGAAGATGGCCGCGAGTCTCGACGGTCGTACCGCCACGGCCAGTGGCGAGAGTCAATGGATCACGAGTGAGGCCGCGCGTGCGGATGTGCAGCGCTGGCGCGCCGAGAGCGCGGCGATCTTGAGCACGAGTGCTACCGTACTCGCGGATGATCCTCGGCTGTCGGTGCGACTTCCGGATGTGTCTCGTCAACCGCTACGCGTGTTGCTCGATCGCGAAGGAAAAATTCCGTCGCACGCACGTCTGTTTGCCGAGCCCGGCGAGGTGCTGCAGTTGACGTCGAAGGAGATCGCGCTCGATGCGAGTGGTCGACTGTCTCTACCGGCCGTGTTGGCGGCGTTGAATGCCCGCGAGATCAATGAAGTGTGGACCGAGGCCGGTGCAACGCTCGCAGGTTCATTGATCACGGCGGATCTCGTCGATGAGCTCGTGGTGTATCTCGCACCCATGCTGCTCGGTTCCGAGGGGCGCCCGCTGGCGGCGCTACAGATCGGTCGTCTGCTCGATGCCTCACGTTGGCAGACCACGGATCTTCGCCAGATCGGCCCTGATATCCGTATCATGCTGCGCCCACTTCGGAGTGCGTGAATCATGTTCACCGGAATCGTGCAGGACGTCGGCCGCATCGTGTCGCTCGAACGACGCGCCGGTGATGTGCGTCTGCGCATTGCGGTGACGAATCTGCAACTTGATCACACCGCGCCGGGCGATAGTATCGCCGTCAGCGGCGTGTGTCTCACGGCGCTCGATCTCGAGAAGACGGCGGGTGCGCAGAGCTTCGCAGCGGATGTGTCGAACGAGACCTTGTCGCTCACGACCTT
>JALRHE010000066.1 GCA_023253235.1 Steroidobacteraceae bacterium | reverse complement strand
CCCACTCCGTCACGCATCGGATCGCCGGTCGGTTGCAGTGCTGCGCCTTCACCATGGCCTAGCGGCGAGGCTGCGATCGCACGACGATCTGCAGTAGCCGCGGAGGGCGCCTGGACGCTGCTGCCATCGGCCAACAAAAAGGTCTTCGGTGACGGCACGGCGGGGAATCCCTCAACGCGAACCCGACCACCCGAACGATCGGAACGCTCCGAATCGAGTGGATAACCTTCGCGTTTATCCTCGCGGTGCAGGTACCAAATCAAACCTGCAAAGAAAATCCAGAACCCGTAGAGGGCGATCTGGGCCAAGTCGATATAGCTCGTCAATCCGCCAGTTTCCATTTGCTTGCTCCCTGACTCGATCAGTCCTTCGAAACGTCGTCGATACCCGTCAGCTCGGCAGTTCCGCGAGCCCCAAACCTTGTGTGGTCGGAGCCGAACGGAATTGACTCGTGCGTACGAGCGGTCCAATCGCGATCAACGCTGCAAACAGCAACGCGATCTCGATGTGATAAACGAAGAGATAGCCGGTCGCCGGCGATACCAGCGCCGGACCGAGGGCGCCGCTCGTGGCGAGCGCGCCGATCACGTTGGCAGCAGCACCGCCACCGGCGATCGCAAGTCCCGCGGCTGTCGCCTGCACGGCACCCCATGCGCCGAGCGCGAGCCCGTGGTCGCTGCGTTGCAGCGCCATGGCAGCGAGCAGGCCACCGACGGAGAAGAGCCCGCCGCGGAAGCCGATCAGCACCGCGCCGAGACGGAAGAGCCAAGGTGATCCGATGGGCTCCGCGAACACCACCGCCACGAAAGCCAACACACCCACGAGTGCGCCCATGGCAGCGACGCGCATCGGGTCCGCTCCGCGTTGTAATTGGCGAGCAGCGATGGCGAAAGCGAGTAGGGCACCGCTGGCTGACAACGCGGTCAACAAGCTCGTCGCACCGATGGGCATGTTCAATATTTGTCCGCCATAGGGCTCAAGCAGCACATCCTGCATGCTGAAGGCGGCCGTACCGAGTCCGACTGCCACGAGCAGACGCCGGGTGTGTGCCGGCGCGGTGAACTCGCGCCACGCCTTGCCGAAAGCCGGGATTGGCGAGGTGTCGCGTCCTCGCGCGGGGTCGCGTTTTTCTTGGCGCCAGAGAGCGATCACGTTGAGCACGAAGGTGACGAACGCGGCGCCTTGGATGATCTGGATCAAAAGCATGTGCGTGTATCGGCCGCTCAACAGCCATCCGAAGGCGAGCGAGGCGCCGACCATGCCGATCAGCAACATGACGTACATCAACGCCACAACGCGTGGGCGCGACTTTTCGGGCGCGATGTCGGTGGCGAGTGCGAGACCAGCCGTTTGTGTCGTGTGCAAGCCGGCACCCACCATCAGAAAGGCGAGCGCAGCACCGATTTGTCCGTAGACGATCGAGCCACGACCCGTTCCGCTCAAAACCAGCAACGCGAAGGGCATGATCGCCAAGCCGCCGAACTGAAGCATGGTGCCAAGCCAGATGTAGGGCACGCGGCGCCAGCCGAGTATCGAGCGGTAATGATCCGACTTGTAACCGAGTAACGCGCGAAACGGTGCGAATAGCAGCGGCAGAGCGATCATCGTTGCGACGAGCCATGCCGGTACATTCAACTCGACGATCATGATGCGATTGAGCGTGCCGTTGAGCAGTGCGAGCGCGAGACCGACCGAGACCTGAAACAGTGCTAGTCGCAGCAGTCGACCGAGCGGCAAATCGACGCTCGCGGCATCGGCGAACGGCAGGAAACGGGGATCTGACAGTAGTCGCCGAATCATGCGCTCGGCTCCATCGCGGCGTTGCGATCTGCGGTATCGACGATCGGCTTGTTCGCGGCGACAGTGCGCTTGGCGAGATAGAGTTTGTAGAAGAACTGCAGCGCGTTGACGATGTACGTGCCGTAGGCAATCAGGGCGAGCAGCATCTGCTCCCGCACGGGCAGGGCCGCAGTCAGCATTGCGTACAGGTACGCGGTGTGCAGTGCGATGACCGCCATGCTGACGACGTCTTCCCAGAAAAAGCTCGGTGCGAACAGCCAGACGCCGAAGACCTCTTTCTCCCAAATCGCACCCGTCACCATGATCGCGTAGAGGAACAACGTCTTGATGACGATGGAGATCGTGGCTGCGTTTTCACCGTCGCCGGTTTGTAGGAAGGACAGCACCAACCAGACGCTGACCAGGAAGGCGAGCAACTGAAGTGGTGCGAGTACGCCTTGCACGACCGTCCACACCGAACGGTCGCGACGGGCGCGTTCCTCGGCGGTGTATAGCGGTCGGCCCTCGGTGGGCGTTGAGGCATTGGGCATGGGTGGTCTCGCACCACGGATTCAGCCCGAATGTATTAAAGAGGGTGGCGAATGTCAATTTAGGTTTACGTCTAGCCAAATTGACAAATTAGGGGGTCGCGCTTTATATGTGTCACTCTGCGACGAAGAGAGAGGAGACGAAGGAAAACATCCTCTCAAACGGGCACACGGAAGTCGTCGCGCGGACGGGGGCTAAGCAGGCATCGAGCACAGCTCGGCCCTGGTCGAGGATGACGACATGACTGACTTCACGACTTCATCGACGACCGAGGATGGTCGTCGAACACTGCTTCGTACCATCGAGGGCGAAGTGATTCCGCGTTTGGTGCTCGCCCACCGTGGGCGTGTCTCCGATGCGGCCTGCGACAACTCTGTTGCGATTCGACCCGGAATCAGCGAAGTCCGTCATCTGACTGGGCTCGTCATCGCGGGCGAAATGACTGAGGCCACTTCGTATTTGCGAGGCTTGTTCTACCTCGGCATGTCGCCGGAGGTGGTCTACCTCGATCTGCTCGCGCCCGTTGCCCGAAAGTTGGGGGTGATGTGGGAGCGCGACCAAGTCGATTTTGTCGCGGTAACTCTGGGGTTGCGACGCTTGCAGCAGCTAGCGCACCAAATCAGCGAGAACGCGGATGGTGGCGAGACGCCGACCGCCAAGGCCGGCCATCGGGCCCTGTTCGTGACGCTACCGGGTGAACAACACGTTTTTGGCACCCAAATCGTCGGTGACATGTTGCGTCGAGCCGGCTGGGACATCTGGGATGCACCGGGTGCTACCGAGAAGGATATAATCGAACTCACCAAAAATGAGTGGTTCGCTGTGGTCGGGCTATCCATCAGCGCACCGGAACAAATGGAGCCTCTCGCCCTCATCATTCGGCAGATTCGGCGTCAATCGCTCAACCGGGCGGTGCGCGTCATGGTGGGCGGCCATCCTTTCGCCGGGCATCCCGACAGGGTTGCTTTGGTGGGAGCGGACGCTACAGCGATGGACGGGCGAGACGCCGTCCTGAAGGCAGAACGCTTGCTGGAGTTGATGAGTCAAGGGAACTGACGCGGTCAAAAACATGTGAAAAAGTTCAAGGCGCCAAGGAAGGCCCTCAGTGATCTCGATGCCGACGCGGTGGCTACCGTCGTCATGGCCGCAGCGGATATTGCGCTCATCATCGATCGTCGGGGTGTCATCAAAGATCTCGCGATCGGGCAGGCGGGACTCTCTGCTGACCTCGAACCCGATTGGATCGGGAAATCATTTGCCGAGGTCGTCACGAGTGAGAGCGAACCTAAGGTGCGCATGTTGCTCGCCGAGGACGAAACAGCCGATCTTGCTGCCAGGCAGCTGAACCACCCGGCTCGCGGTGGCGCGACGATTCCGATTACCTACAGTCTGCGATCGCTCGGCAAAGATGGCCTTCGACTCGCCGTCGGGCGTGATCTTCGTCCTCTGGCGGAGTTGCAACAGCGGTTGATCGAAGCCGAGCAATCGCTCGAGCGAGACTACTCGCGTTTACGACTGGCCGAGACGCGCTATCGACTTTTACTGCAGTCGAGCACCGACCCGATTTTGATCGTTGATGCAGCCACCCAGAAAATCGTCGACCTCAATTCGGGGGCGGCTAAATTATTGGGCGCCACGCCGCAGCGACTCCTAGGTCAAGCCTTTGGCGAGAGCCTTAAACCCGCCTCGTCGCGCACTTTCCTCGACTGGATGACCAATCTGCGTACGACCGGTCGAGCCGATGTTCTTCGCGTGCGGTTCGCCTCGGACAATGGCGAGCAGCGCATCGCCGGCGCCTTGTTCCGACAGGAAAATGTCTCACATGTTCTGCTTCGGATCACGCCAGCTACCGCCCCTGTGGCAGGGCAGGGCGAAAGCCTGACGCGCCTCGCGGACATCGTGCGCGCTTTGCCAGATGCCCTCATCGTCACTGACGGCGATGGTCGCGTCTTGGGTTGCAACCGCGCCTTTCTGGATTTGGCGCAACTCGCGACCGAGGAGCAGGCGCGCAACGAATCGCTCGAGCGCTGGCTCGGAAGGCCGGGTGTCGACCTCGGTGTCTTGCTGGCCAACCTGAAGCAGCATGGCACGGTGCGTTTGTTTGCGACCAGTGTGCGTGGCGAGCTTGGTTCATCGGCCGAGGTTGAGATCTCTGCGGTGGCCGTAGGCACCTCCGCGGAGCCGATTTACGGATTTGCCATTCGCAACGTCGATCGACGGCGCGGTGCCGACGCTCGACCTGGCAGAGAGTTGCCGCGTTCGGTCGAGCAACTCACCGAGCTGGTCGGTCGCGTGTCACTGAAAGATCTCGTCCGCGAGACGACGGATGTCATCGAGCGGCTGTGCATCGAGGCGGCCTTGGAGCTGACCGCGGATAACCGTGCATCTGCGGCCGAGATGCTCGGTCTTTCCCGGCAGAGTCTCTATGTGAAATTGCGTCGCTATGGGCTTGGCGACCTTGATGAGTCTGGTGTAAATACAGATTGACACTCTATAGTGTCATGGCTATGTTGCAGCCATGGCACGTCCGGCAAGCAGCGTTTGGACTCTGCGGATTCCCGCGAGCTCGGCCATGCTGGAATTGCTCAAGCCGGTTACCTGGTTTCCACCCATGTGGGCCTTCCTTTGCGGCATCGTGGCCTCGGGGGTGTCGGCCGAGGGTCGCTGGGGACTGATCGCCGCCGGCGTGTTTCTAGCCGGGCCGCTCATTTGCGGCACGAGCCAAGCGGTCAACGACTGGTTCGATCGGCATGTCGATGCCATCAACGAACCGCGCCGTCCCATTCCTTCAGGTCGTTTGCCGGGCTTTTGGGGCCTCTACATCGCCATCTTCTGGACTGGCGTGTCCTTGTTCGTCGCATACCAATTGGGTCCGTGGGTGTTCGCCGCGTCCTTGCTCGGCATGGCGCTGGCATGGGCCTACAGCGCACCGCCGTTTCGATTGAAGAAGAACGGTTGGTGGGGTAACTCGGCGGTTGCACTGTGTTACGAGGGCGTCCCCTGGTTGACGGCCGTCGTGGTGATGACGGGTGTCTTGCCGCGAATCGAGATCGTGGCGATCGCGTTGCTCTACAGCGTGGGTGCGCACGGGATCATGACGCTCAATGATTTCAAGTCGGTGCAGGGTGATCGGCGTATGGGAGTCGGTTCGCTGCCGGTCCGTCTGGGTGTCGACGTCGCCGCGCGAGTGGCCTGCGTCGTGATGATTACCGCCCAAGTTGCCGTCATCGCTTTGTTGTTTCTTTGGTCGCGCCCACTACAGGCCGCCGTGATCGCGGGCTTGCTCATCGGTCAGATGTTGATGATGCGGCGCTTGTTGCTACGACCTGCTGAGCTCGACGTTTGGTACAACGCGCTCGGTGTTCCACTGTATGTCGCCGGGATGATGGTCAGTGCGTTCGCCCTAGGTGACTTGCCATGAATCCTCAGCCGCTCGGTTGGTTCGGTATCTTCAGGTTAGGCCTGGTGCAGGCTGCCATCGGTGCCATCGTCGTCATCACCACTTCGACACTGAATCGTGTGCTCGTCGTCGAGCTCGCGCTGCCTGCGATGATCCCAGGTGCTCTTGTGGCGCTGCATTACTTCGTCCAGATTCTCCGGCCGAGGCTCGGCTACAGCTCCGATATCGGTGGACGTCGCACGCCCTGGATCATCGGCGGTATGGGTGTGCTCGGTCTCGGTGCCGTCATGGCGTCGCTCGCCACGGCGATGATGGCGACGCAGTTCTGGGCGGGTCTCGCGCTCGCGGTGGTCGCTTTTCTCGTGATCGGCGGAGGCGTCGGCGCTTGCGGCACGGCACTGTTGGTGTTGCTCTCGAAGAGTGTCGCGCAGACGCGCCTCGCTGCGGCTGCAACGGTCACGTGGGTCATGATGATCGTTGGTTTTATCGTCACCACGATTCTCGCTGCCAAGATGCTTGAGCCGTTTTCTTTGACTCGATTGGTCGAGATGACGGCGGTGGTGGCGGCAGCGGCTTTTCTCGTCACCGTTGTCGCAACTCGCGGAATCGAAACATCCGTGGCACGACCCATACCCGGTATGGCGCCGCTGCGTCGTGATGACACGGGCTTTCGCGACGCCTTACGCGCCGTTTGGCGTGAGTCGCACTCGCGGCGGCTGACGAGTTTCGTCTTCATCTCCATGTTGGCTTACAGCGCGCAAGATTTGATCCTCGAGCCTTTCGCAGGCGCCGTCTTCGGTTTGTCACCCGCCGAGTCGACGCGTCTGTCGGGTTTGATGAGTTCGGGCACGCTGATCGGAATGATGCTCGTGGCGCTGGTCTGTACGGTCGGCGCGAAGGCCAAGGTCGGTCGTTTGCGCTTGTGGACGATCGGCGGCTGTGTCGCTTCGGCGAGCATGTTGCTGACGCTGGCTGTCTCTGGGTTTGTCGGGCCCGCTTGGCCGCTACGGCCCACGGTCTTTCTGCTCGGTCTCGCCAATGGCGCTTACGCGGTGGCTGCGATCGGCACCATGATGGGTTTGGTGGGTCGGGGTCGCGAGAGTCGCGAAGGCACTCGGATGGGTTTGTGGGGCGCAGCTCAGGCGATGGCATTCGCCGTAGGCGGCTTGGCGGCTACAGGTCTCGTTGATCTTGCGCGCTGGGCCTTCGAGTCGGTGCCGCTCGCTTATGCCGTGGTGTTCGTCGGTGAAGCGGCCTTGTTCGTCTGGGCGACAGTTTTCGCCGTACGTTTGAGTCGCGAGGACACGGCGGGGCTCGTCGAAGTCGATCTGCAAGAACGCTCGGCCGTCTATGTCACCGAAGCGGGTCGGGGGTGATCCATGAATGAATTCGATGCCGTCGTGATCGGTGGTGGTCCCTCGGGTGCGACCGCAGCGGACGATTTGGCGCGCGCCGGATGGCGAGTGTTGCTGGTCGATCGAGCTGGTCGCATCAAACCCTGTGGTGGGGCGATTCCCCCAAAGCTGGTGGAAGAATTCGCGATCCCCAACGAATTGCTGGTCGCTCGAATCCATTCGGCACGCATGATTTCGCCCTCGGCGCAGTGTGTCGATATGCCGATCGAAGGTGGCTACGTGGGTATGGTCGATCGCGAGCCGTTTGATGAGTGGTTGCGCGAGCGAGCGGCACGTCATGGAGCCGTACGTCTGGCCGGAACGTTTCGTCGCATCGAACGCGACGAAGATGGCGATGCCATGGTCATCATCGAACCCAAAGCTGGCGGCGACGATATCGTCGTGCGCGCACGAGTGATCCTCGGTGCTGATGGCGCACGGTCCGAGGTCGCGAGACAATCGATCAGCGGCGCTGACGAAGTTCCGTTCGTGTACGCCTACCACGAGATTCTGCGCACTCCTTCGGCTGCAGTCGATCCGAGCCGTTGCGACGTCTATTACGACGGCAAGTTATCGCCCGACTTTTACGCCTGGGTTTTTCCGCACGGTTCCACGATCAGTGCGGGTGCGGGCACTGCCATCAAGGGTTTCTCGATCAGGAACGCGGTGGGTGATCTTCGTCGTGTCGCGGGGCTCGGCGATGCCGAGCTCGTACGCCGCGAGGGCGCGCCGATCCCGTTGAAGCCGATGCGTCGCTGGGATAACGGACGAGACGTTCTCGTTACCGGCGATGCCGCCGGCGTCGTCGCGCCTGCCTCAGGTGAAGGCATTTACTACGCGATGGCTTGTGGTCGCATGTGCGCGAAGGCGATCGATCAGTTCTTGTCGACGCGTAATGCACATGCGCTTCGCAAAGCGCGCAAGGAGTTTTTGGCCGCACACGGACGGGTGTTCTGGGTGCTCGGTCTGTTGCAGCGTTTCTGGTACACCAATGATCGGCGTCGCGAGCAGTTCGTGAAAATGTGCCGCGACCCCGACGTACAACGGCTCACTTGGGAAGCCTACATGCGCAAAGAATTGGTGCGTCGCAGTCCGATGGCGCATCTGCGAGTCTTTTTCAAGGATGTGGCGCAACTGCTCGGCCTCGCGCCCGGCTGAAATCCATGCTGCCGGATATCCTGGTCGCTGCGATCAACAGTGGCCGTTTGTTCGAGTGGATCGTGTTGCTCGTGATCCTCGAGGGATTGCTACTCCACTGGCTTTGGCGACGTCATGCCATCGGTCTCCCCTGGCATCACATCATCGGCAGTTTCATCTCGGGCGCTTGTCTGATGCTGGCCGTACGTGCCGCCGTGATCGATGCGCCGAGCGGCGAAATCGCGCTTTGGCTGGCGCTGTCACTGATTGCGCATCTGACTGACTTGGGCCTACGTTTTCGTCGTCGTTGATGTGGCGGGGAAGGGCGGAAAGCTCAGTAGCGCCAAGCAGCCGACTACCAACAAGCCGCAAAGCGTGAACATGGCGGCCGAGTAACCACCGCGTTCGACGATCATGGCTGTAGCGAGTGGGCCGATACCGCCGCTCAAAGAATATAT
>JALRHE010000327.1 GCA_023253235.1 Steroidobacteraceae bacterium | reverse complement strand
ATCGTTATGAGCCCTCGGGCGCATTGCACGGACTGATGCGTGTGCGCGCGTTCACGCAAGACGATGCCCACATCTTCGTGAGTCCCGAGCAGATCACGGCGGAGTCGGTGGCGGTGACGCAGCTCATCCTCGACATCTATCGCGACTTCGGTTTCGACGACGTGCGCATCAAGTTTTCGGATCGTCCCGAGAAGCGCGTGGGTTCGGACGACATCTGGGACAAGGCCGAGGCTGCGCTGAAAGAGGCTGCCCGCGTCGCCGGCATCGAATACACGCTCAATCCGGGTGAGGGCGCGTTCTATGGCCCCAAGCTCGAGTTCGTGCTCCGCGATGCGATCGGTCGCGACTGGCAGTGCGGCACCTTGCAGGTCGATTTGAACCTGCCAGGACGCCTCGGCGCCCATTACATCGATGAGCACAGCCAGAAGCAGACGCCGGTCATGCTGCACCGAGCGATCTTCGGTTCGCTCGAGCGCTTTCTCGGCATTTTGATCGAACACCATGCCGGCAAGCTGCCCACTTGGCTCTCGCCGGTGCAGGTCGTGGTGATGAATATCACCGACCGCCAAGATGATTACGTACGCAAGGTTGCCGATTTCCTTAAAAATCAGGGGCTTCGGGTTGAAACCGACTTGCGCAACGAAAAGATCGGCTTTAAGATTCGCGAACACACGCTGCAGCGCGTGCCTTACCTATTGGTGGCAGGCGACAAGGAAGTAGCAGCGGAGCTTCTGTCCGTGCGTACCCGCAGCGGCAAGGATCTGGGTCAGATGTCAGCGCAGACTTTTGTCGAGCGACTGCGCTCTGAGCTCGAGAGCCGCGGGCGCCGAACTTTGGAGGATTGACGTATCTCGACTGCAAATAAGCGCATCCGGCGCAATGAGGACATCACGGCACCGCAAGTGCGCGTGATCGCGGCCGACGGGTCGCAGGCAGGAATCATGACCCGCTTCGAGGCTCTGCAGCTCGCCCAGACTAGTGAGCTCGATCTCGTCGAGGTGTCGCCGATGGCCGAGCCGCCGGTGGTGCGCATCATGGACTTCGGTAAGTTCCTCTTCGAGCAGAAGAAGAAAACCCAGTCCGCGCAGAAGAAGCAGAAGCAACAGCAAGTCAAGGAAGTGAAGTTTCGCCCCGGTACGGAAGAGGGGGATTACCAGGTCAAGCTGCGTAATCTCATCCGCTTCCTGACCGAGGGAGATAAGGCCAAGGTAACCCTGCGGTTCCGTGGCCGAGAAATGGCGCATCAAGAGATCGGGCGTCGCCTGCTCGATCGGCTCTCTGCCGACCTCGCCGCAACGGCGTCAGTCGAGCAGAACCCGCTGATGGAAGGGCGACAGATGGTCATGGTGCTTGCGCCTAAAAAGAAGTGATGCATTAACCGCAAGGTCGGTGCATCCGCCCGCGAGCGGACCCATAAGGGTTCTGTGAGCGTAGCTACAACGTGAAAGGAGTCTGAAATGCCCAAGTTGAAAACCAACCGGGCGGCTGCGAAGCGTTTTCGCAAAACGGCGAAGGGATACAAGTCCTACTCCGCCGGCCGTCGCCATAACCTCGGCCACAAGCCGCGCAAGACCAAGCGCCAACTGCGCTCGGGCGGCTCGAGTCTGGTGCATGAGAGTGATGTCGGTCGTCTCGACCAGTTGCTCCCGCATCTCTAAGAATTCGCTACCGAGGTAATCGAACATGGCAAGAGTCAAACGTGGCGTGACCGCGGGTCGCCGCCACAAGAAAGTTTTAGGCAAAGCGAAGGGCTACTACAACGCCCGGCGCAAGGTTTATCGCGCTGCCAAGCAGGCGGTCATCAAGGCGGGTCAATACGCCTATGAAGGCCGTCGTCTGAAGAAGCGTGATTTCCGTGCTTTGTGGATCCAGCGTATCAATGCGGCGGCCCGTCAGTTCGGGTTGTCCTACAGCCGCATGATCAACGGCCTCAAGCTCGCCAACATCGAAATCGATCGCAAGATGCTCGCGGATATCGCGGTGCACGATGCGGATGCTTTCGGCGCGTTGGTGGTCAAGGTCAAGGCAGCGCTCGGCACTCCGTAAGGATCGGTCGTGAGCGATCTCGCGACCCTCACGCAACAAGCCCTCGACGAAGTCGCGGCGAGCACGACGCTCGCCGCGCTCGGTGAGGTGCGCGTGCGTTGGCTGGGCAAAAAAGGTCTCCTAACCGAGCAGCTCAAATCTTTGGGTGCGTTGCCGGCGGCTGAGCGGCCGGCCGCGGGCGCGAAGATCAATGAAGCTAAGCAGGTTGTGCAGGCAGCGATCGAGGCAGCCGAGGCCAATCTGGCGGCGGCCGAGGTTGAGGCGCTGCTCGCGGCGGGTCGTATCGATGTCACTGCGACCGGTCGTGGTGAAGAGCGTGGCGGAGTGCATCCGGTCACGCGGGCGCGGTTGCGTATCGAGAACATTTTCCGGCAATCGGGATTCGAGATCGCGACGGGCCCGGAAATCGAAGATGATTTCCACAACTTCGAAGCGCTGAATATCCCGGCTGATCACCCGGCCCGAGCGATGCACGACACGTTC
>JALRHE010000290.1 GCA_023253235.1 Steroidobacteraceae bacterium | reverse complement strand
TCAGCGGGCATCATGCCCGGAACGCTGTACATGTATCACGGCTGGGATCCAACGATGTTCCGCGGCCGACAAAACTTTGCGGCGGTGATCCCAACCGCAGGGCTCGTCAAACCCACCTCCGTCGCCGGCGACTATGGTCATCTCGGCTATCGAGTGCTGGCGTATGCACCCAATCAGACCTATCGCGATTTCACTTGCGAATTCAAACTGCATTCACGCGGCAAAGTGACTGCAGCCAAAGTGCGTATCGCTTGAACCATCGATGAACGCCGCTCTCGACACCCACGACAAACCCGACGCCTCACCCGAGAGCGATGCCAAGCTCATCGCATTGGCGCGCGCGGAGATGTACGCGGGCCTCTCACGTTTGCTGGCCTCACCCGAGCAAGCAGTCGCCACGGCGTGGCTCGATCATGTGACGATCATCGAGCGTCTTTTGATGGCGGACGAGGCTCTGTCCGCAGAAGGTAGTCGAATCGCGGAGCTTTTCGCTCTATCGCAAGCGGCCGATCTCGAACACAGCGCCGAGGATGTCGCAGCCTTGGTCGGCGCGAGCTACGGAGCGCTGTTCGAAGTCGGCGATCGCGGGCCGCCGCTCGCCATCCGCGAGGAGTTGGCACCGAACGCCAATGCCGCGGCCAAAGAGGAAGTGGCGCGTTTTTACGAACACTTCGGGTATCGCTTGGGCGACGATTACGCTTGGCGCCCCGACCACCTCTCCGTGCTACTGGAATTCATGCACTTTTTGAGCTGGCACGAGTCGCAAAGCAACGATGCCGCCTTGATCGCCGGACTACGGGCTGCTCAACGAGATTTCTGTCAGCGACACCTCGTTTGGTGGGTGGGCGATCTCGCCGATAAAGTCGCCGCTCGAAGTGACGCACACCCGTTGCTGCAAGCTAGCTTGCGGGCAACCAAAGATTTCATTGCAGTCGAACTGCAGAGCTTGGGGGATTGAACTCGATGGGCCGCCAGATATCGATGGTGATGGATTTGAATAAATGCATCGGCTGCCAAAGCTGCACCGTTGCATGCAAAACGCTCTGGACGAGCGGCGAAGGGATGGAGAACATCCTGTTCAATAACGTCGAAACCAAACCTGGTCCTGGCTACCCCAAGAACTGGGAACAGGTGAACGGCGGATTTCGCAACGGGCAGCTGCAGATGCCACCCTTGATCGATGCGAAAGATTACGGCGGCGAGAAGCCGTTGAACTTCGACGAAGTGTATTTCGAGGGCAAGTCCGATCGTCTGCAACAGAAAGGCGAGATGGGCTACGGCGCCAACTGGGACGAGGATACGAGCTCGGGCACCTACCCCAACAACTATCACTTCTATTTGCCGCGCCTCTGCAACCATTGCACCAATCCGGCTTGTCTCAAGGCCTGCCCCACCCAAGCTATCTACAAGCGCGAGGAAGATGGCATCGTCGTTCTCGATGAAGACAAGTGCCAAGGCTTTCGCAAGTGCAACCAGGCATGCCCCTACAAGAAGGTCTACTTCAACTTCGTCACGAAGAAGTCGACCAAATGCATTTTCTGCTTCCCGCGTATCGAACAGGGTGTCGCACCAGCCTGTGCGCGTCAGTGCCCGGGAAGGTTGCGATTCGTCGGCTTTCTCGATGACGAGAACGGCCCGATTCACAAGCTTGTCTACCAATGGAAAGTCGCGCTGCCACTACATCCCGAATACGGCACCGAACCGAACGTGTTCTATGTCCCGCCGATTCTCGCCGCTTCGTTCGACGAGAACGGCGACTTTGCCGAAAACCCGCGCATTCCGATGTCTTACCTGCGCTATCTGTTCGGTGACAAGGTCGACGACGCCTTGATCACCCTCCTCAACGAAATGGAGCGTCGCAAGGAGGGCAAGAAGTCCGAATTGATGGATCTGCTGATCGCTGCGGATTGGAAGCAGCTCTTCGGCATTCCGGTAGTGAAGTACGCCTGAGGATCGCATGTCCGCCGAGACACCCCCTGTAGCCCCCGCCGCGCCGCCCATCAGTCTCGGGCGACGGCGTCTCGTGCTATCCGCCCTCTTGCTCGCGACCGTCCTCGCCAGTCTCGATTCGAGTTTTGTCCCGATCGCCTTCCCGGACATCATCGACAAACTCGACACGAGCACGAGCGTCGTCGTGTGGGTGGCGCTCGGCTATTTGATCTCGGCAACGGGCTTGATGCTGCTCTCGTCGCGCCTCTCGGCCTTCCTCGGCTCTGATCGCGTCTTTCAACTCGGCGTATTCATCTATTCGATGGCGATGATCGCCTGCACTTGGGCGCCCGACATCCAGACGCTCATCGCGCTGCGAGTCGTGCAAGGCGCCGGCATGGCGCTCTTTCTACCGATCACCTTTTCTTTGGCCGCCGAGCTTTATCCCCCCGCAGAGCGCACCAAGGCGCTTGGCATCATGCAAGCGGGCAACTCGGTCGGCTTCGTGCTCGGACCGATTTTCGCCGGTTGGCTGCTCGATGCCTACGATTGGCGCGCCCTGTTCGGCACGCGTATCCCGTTGGCGCTGCTCGCAATCGCCGGGTCTTTCCTGATCACCGATGCGAAGTATCGCGCGCGCGGCGCGGTGAAACAGGATTGGGATCTCGCAGGCGCATTTTTGTTGACGCTCGCGATCTTCGGCATGCTATTCGGCCTCAACCGGCTACCCGTCGAAGACAATCATCGCGATCTACTCGTCTGGGCGATCACAGCCGGCGGTTTCGCAGCGCTCTATCTGTTCATCCGGCACGAAGGGCGGGCGAAGCTGCCCTTGATCGATCTGTCATTGTTCCGTGAGAGTCGCGAGTTCACCCGCGCCTGTATCGCCTTCACCGCCTATTTCGCAGCCCTGCCGGTGCAACTGTTCGTCCTGCCGCTGGTACTGATCAGCGCAATGGAGTTCAGCGCCTGGGATACCGGCATGACGCTAGCGGTGATCGCGGTATCGACGACGTTGATCAGCCCGGCAGCCGGCAAACTCGCCGCCCGTTTCGGCGCCGGACGTCTCGCCGTAGCCGGCGCGGTGCTCACCGCACTCGGTTACGTAGCACTGCTGCCGATCTCAGCGGATCACGGACAGCTCGCGTTGATGCCGGCGATGCTGCTGCTCGGTATCGGATCGGCGCTGTTCTTCGCGCCCAACAACGCCCTGATGATGGGTAACGTGCCGCCTCGCGCACTCGTCACGGCGGCGGGTCTGATCGGCGTATTGCGTCAATCCGGTTACGCGGCTGGCTTCGCGATGATCGCGAGCCTCGTGACGGCGATCCAGGACAACATCGAAGAGATCTGGACGGCCGCAAGCACGGCACACCTCGATGCGGCGACGGCAGCGGGTCTTGCTGGCCTCTTCGAAGGCGGCGGCATCTGGTCGCCCGAGATCCTGCTGTTTGCGATGCGCGTTGGGGTGCTCATCGCGGTGGCCATCCTCGCGATCTCGATCATCAACAGCTGGCCAAAGGCCGAGCTCGGTCGACGCACCGCCGCGGTCGCGGGCGGCGGCATCCTCGCCGGAGTCGCAGGCGGCGTGATCGTGATTGCCTCGGCAAGCGGGATCCCACGCTCCTTCGGGGGAGCCACCGCCGAGCCAGTCAAAGTGGCGGCTCCCGCTCCATTCGGCTACACCGCAAGGCAGGTCGAAGAGCGCGCACCGACTCCCATTTTGGACGGTGCAACCCTCTACGCCACGCATTGCGTGGCCTGTCACGGTGCCAACCTGCAGGGCCTCGCCGAGCTCGGCGTGCGCCTTGCCGGCTCGGATTACGTTCGCCGCAGCGACACCGCAGCCCTGACGGCGTTCCTGAAAGTGGGTCGTGCGCCGGGGCAGCCCGGCAACGTCACGGGCCGGGTCATGCCGGGTTTCGGCTATCTTCCGGAGCCAGAACTGGCGGCCTTGGCGCAGTTTCTCAAGAAAAGCGGCTCCTAAGCCCTTGAATTCGCTGGCCTGACCCCCAGCTTCTCGAAAGCGTCTCAACTCGACTGGCGGTCGCCGCGCGACCCGGATAAATTTGCAGCACGGACTGAACCTCCGTTACTGGAATGAGTCCAATTCTTCGACCGGAGAAGCCGGTCACACTGACACAGGAGTCCTTGACCCGTATGAAACGTATTCTGCTGTTCCTTGCCACCAACCTCGCCGTCGTCCTCGTACTGTCGGTCGTGATGCAGGTGCTCGGCATCGATCAGTACATCGCCGCCCAAGGTGGCAGCCTGTACGGCCTGCTCGTCTTCGCTGCCGTGTTCGGCTTCGGTGGCGCCTTCATCTCGCTGGCCATGTCGAAGTGGAGCGCCAAGCGCATGATGGGCGTGCAGCTCATCGAGCAGCCGCGCAACGACACCGAGCGTTGGATCGTCGAGACGGTGCGTCGTCAGGCGCAGGAAGCGGGTATCGGTATGCCGGAGGTCGGCATCTTCGATTCGCCCGAACCGAACGCCTTCGCCACAGGTGCCAACAAGAACAAGGCGCTGGTCGCCGTCAGCACGGGCTTGTTGCGCAGCATGCGCAAGGAAGAAGTTGAGGCCGTACTCGGTCACGAGATCGGTCACGTCGCCAACGGCGACATGGTCACGCTCACCCTGATCCAGGGCGTCGTGAACACCTTCGTCATCTTCCTCGCTCGCGTCATCGGCAACTTCGTCGACAAAGTCATCTTCAAGAACGAAAACGGC
>JALRHE010000283.1 GCA_023253235.1 Steroidobacteraceae bacterium | reverse complement strand
CGGCGTCCCGATCTGTTAACGGCCGATAGTGGCCAAGGTCGAGCGCTCACCGAAGAGGAGAGCGCGCTGTTGAACGAGTATCTCGCTGAGCGAGAGGTGGATGAAAATGGCTAATGTCATCGCGGAAATGGAACAACGTCGCATCACCCGTCAGCTGCCGGATTTCAAGCCGGGCGACACGATTGTGGTGAACGTGAAGGTGGTCGAGGGCGATCGTGAGCGCGTGCAGGCTTACGAGGGCGTCGTGATCGCCAAGAGCAATCGCGGTTTCAACTCGTCTTTCACGGTGCGCAAGATGTCGCACGGCGAGGGCGTCGAGCGTACTTTCCAGTCGCACAGCCCAAGCATCGCCGATGTGTCGGTGAAGCGTCGCGGTAACGTTCGTCGCGCCAAGCTGTACTACCTGCGCGGCTTGTCGGGCAAGGCTGCTCGAATCGAAGAAAAAGTCTGATCGCTCGGGCGCGTGGCGTACACGCCGCGCCCGTTGCTAGACTAGATCACGCCACCCCGAGCGATCGGGGTGGCGTTTGTTTTTGACGGTGGAGGTTCGCTTTCGTGCGCAAGTTTTTCCGCTTTGTCGTTGCTCTTTTTGAGGGTCTTCGCAAGACGCTGCATTTGCTGCTGCTGCTTGCGATCTTCGGCTTCGTCGTCGGTGCGCTGCAGGGCAGCATTCCGAAAATGCCGGACGACGCGGCGCTGGTGATTCGTCCGGAGGGCGAGATCGTCGAGCAGCAAAGTGGAGATCCGCTGGAGCTCGCTTTGGCGGAGGCGCGTGGTCTCGGACGTAACGAAACCACTTTGCGCGATCTCACCGAGGCCATCGATGCGGCCAAGGAAGACAAGCGCATCAAGACGCTGGTGCTCGAGTTCGATGCCATGGGCGGTGCGGGTCAACCCACCCTCGATGAGTTTGCGCGTGCGGTGAAATCGTTCCGCGAGTCTGGCAAGAAGGTGATCGCGTACGGCACCGGATATGGTCGTGACTCGTACTACGTCGCCGCGCACGCGGATGAGATCTATCTGGATCCGATGGGTCTCGTCGTTCTCGAGGGCTACGAGCGCTATCGCAACTATTACAAATCGGCACTCGATAAGCTCGGCATCGACGTCAATGTATTCCGCGTCGGCACGTTCAAGAGCGCGGTCGAGCCTTGGATTCGCGACGACATGTCGCCCGAAGATCGCGTTTCGAGTCAGGCCTTCGTTGATTCCTTGTGGGGCACCTATATCGACGTCGTCGCGGCCGCTCGTGGCATGGAGCCGGCGGCGCTGCGTCAGTACGTCGATACGCTTTCACCGACGGTCAAGGCAGCCAAGGGTGATACCGCCAAGGTTGCACTCGATGCCAAGTTGGTGACGGCGCTGAAGACGCCGCTCGAAGTCGAAAAGCGCGTCATGGAACTCGCGGCGAAGGACGAGGAGAAAGAAACTTATCGCAGCGTGGGTCTCGATGATTATCTGCGCATCGTGCGCGCCGAGGACAAGATCTCGCGCCATCCGGATGCACGCGTTGCCGTGCTCGTGGGTTCGGGTGAGATCGTCGATGGTTCCGGCGGCGGCGGTGTGATCGCCGGTGACGACATGTCTGCCTTGATCCGCAAGGCGCGATTGGATGCCGACATCAAGGCG
>JALRHE010000257.1 GCA_023253235.1 Steroidobacteraceae bacterium | reverse complement strand
AGCCCTACGAATAGGCGACTTGATACCGCTGCTACGTGGGCAAGACGATGCGGCGCCTGTATCGCTCAAGCCTCGAGTCTCCGATTCGCCGGAATGTGAGTCGACAGGCCAGAGCAAGTCCGCGACGCCGACTCGCTCGGTCAAATCAATGCGCGCCGGACGCAGTGTGGAGCTTTGGGTGGGCGGCGATCGTGAGCTCGCGAAGAGTCAGCATTGGTTTTCCGATCGGCCTTGATCAAGCGTCACGTCGCAGATAACGAATGCGTGAAAACGCACGAGAGGTTTCTGAATGAGCAAAGAAATCGTGATGTTTCGAATCAGAGCTATTTGGATAGCGCTCATCGTATTGGCTGCTTGTATGGCGCGGGTGAGCGCGGCCATACCAGAGCGGCTCGATCTTTTCGTCGGAGACAGTCGCGTGATCGATGCTGAAACGACCCGTATTGCCGTTGGAAACGGCAAGTTGGTCTCTGCCACCTTAGTCAGCGCTGGGCAGTTCGTCTTGATCGGCCACGCGCCGGGCGACACGGTGGTTCAATTGTGGTTGCGCGATGGGAGTCAGCGTCGGCTCGACGTTCGCGTGACCGCGATCGATTTGCAGGCGACCCTGATCGAGATTCAGCGGTTGTTAGCGGATGTGCCCGGAGCGAGTGCGCGGGTTGCTGGCGGTCGCATTCTGCTCGAGGGCGAGATCGTCGATGCGCGTCCTCGGGCGCGCGTTTCGGAAGTCGTCAAACTATTCCCGGAGATGCTCGTTGATCTGACGAGCAAGCCGTCGGCAGAGACCTTGGTTCATGTCGACGTCAAAATAGTGGAGTTTCGGCAAGGGCAATTTCGTGAGCTCGGTATTCGTTGGCGCGACGATATCTCCGGGCCGTCGGCCGGGGTGATCGCCGATTTCGTCACGAATGATCGTTTCCGCTTCGTCGGTCCCGATACCCCTGCGGAGCCGCAGGCTTTCGATGGCATTCCGGGGCACACATCAGCCAAGGCTTATCTGGGTATAGCCACGACCTTGGAGTCTCGTCTGCGAATGCTGGAGCAATCGGGTGAGGCATTGACGGTTGCCGAGCCGCGCTTGAGTTGTCGCAGTGGCGGTCATGCTCGTTTCGTCGCCGGCGGCGAAATCCCAGTACCGATCGTCAACTCAGTTGGTTCGACCGATGTCGAGTTTCGCGAGTATGGGGTGATCCTCGATATCAAGCCGGTGGTCGATACCCCGGGGGTCGTGATGCTGCGTGTCGAGACGGAGATCAGTCAGGTCGACAACGCCCAGCGGGTCGCCGGGATCCCTGGGCTTCTAAAGCGCCGCTCAACCACCGAGATTGATTTACGTCATGGCGACACGGTCGTCATCGCAGGGCTGATGCAAAGACAGCGTAGTCGAGACACCGAGGGCTTGCCGGGAGTCTCGCGACTGCCGGCGGTGGGTCGATTGTTCGGGGTCAAAGGGCAACGGCAAGACGAGTCCGAGGTCGTGATCTTTTTGACGCCGCGTCTCGAGTCGGCGACTGCGCGTAGCAATGACGACGCCGATCGGTTGCGACGCGCGCAAGAGCGCATCGATTCACTTGGTCCAACACCGCGCAAGTCGCCTGAGCGTCCAGCGCCCGTGCGTTCGTCTGAACTCAAGGGGGTGTGAGGTGACGCTGGCCCGCGATGTGGCGTTAGCGCCTGGTGTTCACTGGATAGGACGTGAGGCTGACTGTGCGGTCTGTCTCGAGGGTTTGGGTGTCATAGACCGCCACACCCGCCTCGAAATGGCCATCGACGGTAAGTTCGGCTTGGTTGATCTCGGGAGCGCGCAAGGCACTCGAGTGAATGGTGAGCGCATCGTGACGGCCGGCCCGCTAGGGCCGTGGGATATCGTTCGTGTCGGCGATGTCGATCTGCGATTTTTTCTCGCACGCGAGGTCAGTACGGACAACCAGCGTGGTGGCGCTTCCGACACCGTCATGGCGAACGAGCCCCACTGGCTCGCAGCGGCGGGACGTTTGCATCAGCGGCTGATCGAGCAACTCGATATTCGCCGGCGCGACGTAGCGAGTATGTCAGACGAACATTTGCGGTCGTTGGCCAGAGATCTGTTGAACCCGCTCGCGCAGGAAGAGTCCCGTAGTTTGCGTGGTGACCCGGACGAACTGGTTCGTTTTGTCTTGGCCGAGGCGCTCGGCCTCGGGCCTCTGGAGACCTTACTTGCGGACGAGCAGGTCGGCGAAATCATGGTCAACGGGCCGGCGAATCTCTTCATCGAGCGATCGGGAAGGATCGAGCGTAGTCCGCAGCGGTTTAGCGGCGAGCCCGCGCTGCGCGGCATCATCGATCGTATCGTCACGCCGCTCGGGCGGCGCGTAGACGATGCATCACCGATGGTGGATGCGCGATTACCGGACGGGTCTCGAGTCAACGTCATCGTGCATCCATTGGCGATACAAGGCACCGCACTGACGATCCGCCGCTTCGGTAAACGTCGTCTGACGGCACATGATCTCGTTACCAACGGATCACTCAACGAGGCGATGTTGGCGTTTCTGCGCATCTGCGTCGAATCACGCAGGAACATACTCGTCTGCGGTGGCACGGGTTCGGGAAAAACGACGCTGTTGAATGTGCTCTCGAGTTTGATACCCGCAGAGGAGCGGGTCATCACGATCGAGGACTCCGCCGAGCTGTGTTTCGATCACGCTAATCTCGTCACCCTTGAGACTCGTCCGAGAAACATCGAAGGGCGCGGTGAGGTGACGATTCGCGATCTCGTGCGTAATGCACTTCGCATGCGTCCGGATCGAATTGTCGTCGGCGAGTGCCGCGGCGGCGAAACGCTCGACATGTTGCAAGCGATGAACACCGGTCACGACGGGTCGCTCAGTACCGTTCATGCAAACAGTCCTCGTGAGTTGCTCTCCCGACTCGAGGTCATGGTGTTGATGTCGGGAGTCGAGTTGCCGGTCAGTGCCATCCGTGAGCAGATCGCCGGATCGATCCACTTGATCGTCCACCAGGCCCGCCTCTCAAGTGGGCGTCGCTGCATCACCCGAATTACCGAGATCACCGGCATCGTGGCGGGCACCATCCAAATGCAGGACATCTTCCGCTCGGACTCGTCCGGAACCGTCTTCAGCGCCTGTGGGCACGTTCCGCAATTCTACGAGGCGCTCTTGCGATCGGGTGCATCGCTGAATCTCGATCTTTTCAGCGCAGGAGTATCGTCGTGAGGGGGCTTGGTCTCGACGGGGTCACGGAGTGGATCGATGGCGCTGGATGGGCGCTAATCATCGGGGTAGTCGCTGCGCTGCTGGCGCTCGTGGCGTCGCGTACGGTGCAGTGGGGTTCGCGAGAACACCGACATCATCTTGAGCATCTGACGGAAGTCGAGTTCGCAGAGTTGTTTCTGTTTCTCGATCCTGTGCGATTCCTGCAGTGGAACCTGATGGCAGCCCTCGCGCTGCCGTTGATCACGCTGATTTGGATCGGTGCACAGGCGGCCGCTCTGGTTCTACTGGTTGTGATCGTGACGCCGACGCTCGTCTATCGTTGGTTGAGGCACCGCCGGCGTCGTGCGTTGGAGCCGCAGTTGGCCGAGGCCGCTAGCGCGATGGCATCGTCCTTACGATCGGGGCTCGCGTTCGGGCAGGCCTTGGAGCAGGTCGTCAAGCATCAGCCAGCGCCGATATCGCAAGAGTTCGCGCTGGTGCTGCGTGAGCAACGACTTGGCGTACCGCTCGACAAGGCGCTGCAGGGATTTGCGGCGCGTGTCGATCTACCCGACGCCCGAATGCTGGTGACGACTCTGGCGATCGCCCGCGAACTTGGTGGTGGTCTCGCCGAGGCCCTCGAGCGCTATGCACGAATGGTTCGTCGACGTTTGGCTTTGGAGAACCGCATACGTGCCTTGACCGCGCAGGGCAAGTTACAAGGCTGGATCATGGGTGCGTTACCCATCGGCTTGGCTGTGATCTTGTGGTGGTTGAATCCAAGTGAAATGAATCAACTGGTCGAATCGCCAGCGGGCTGGGCTGTCATCGCGGTACTCGTCGTACTCGAATGGGTCGGGTTCTTGTTGATTCGTCGCATTGTGCAGATCCGTGTCTAGTCGGGGTGCAGCATGGTGAGTGCAGATGGATTGATCGCCATCTCGATGACGGTGGCTGTTTTCGCAGGCGCTTGGCTAGTCGCACGTGCCATGACTTCGGTGGCTGCGCGTTGGCGGACTGCACAGAACGCGACCCTATCCGAGAACTCGGCGCCCTGGTTATGGCGCATGATGATCGTTCTGAGCGCACCCTTGGCCGTCTGGTTGGGTCCACGTTTGTCGCTCGGCTTGCGCGAGCGCATCCAGCGCGAACTGCGTGTCGCCGAAATCGACGACGGGTTGCTACCGCATCAGTTTCTGGCTGTCGCGTTGTCCTTACCCATCGTCGTCGGCTTAGGCGCACTGATGACAGTAGGCACGGTTTCGGTGGCGTTACTGGCAGCGGCGATCCTGGCGTTGTTGCCCTGGTGGTGGTTGAAAGAGGCCGCTGCTCGACAGCGTCTCGAAGTGCTTCGCGAGTTGCCGACGTATCTCGACATGTTGACTCTGTCCCTCGAAGCGGGTGGCGCTCTGAGTGTGGCGCTCAAGATCTGCACCGAGCGTGCGCCGGACACCTTGTTGAAGCGCGCCTTCCTGCGAGTGCAGGGTGATCTGCGTGCCGGGCGGTCTCGAGTGGAGGCTTTGCGAGCGTTAGCCGAGCGACTCGATAGCCCGGCGGTGACAGCTTTGGTGGCCGCCTTGATTCAAGCGGACTCGAGCGGAGGGAGTTTGGCCGATGTGTTGCGCGCCCAATCGGAGCAGCGTCTCGACGAGCGCTTCGCCCGTGCCGAGAAGGCGGCGATGGAAGCCCCAGTGAAAATGTTAGGCCCTTTGGTGCTGTGCATTTTTCCCTGCACGTTCATCGTGCTGGGAGCACCGATCGTTTTGCGCTTCATCGATTTATCGCCGTGAGCATCTTGTGAACTTGAAACCACTGCGGGTGAAGCTCGCTCAAGGTTATAGAGACCGACTGCTTGGCGTGGGGCTGCGCGTAACCTGGCGCGAGTTCGATGCGTTGTGTTTGCCGCGCTGTCGAGCAGTGCACACGTTGGGTTTGACGCAGCCGATCGATATCGTTTTTGTGTCGCTCGAGGCAATGGTCGTCGAGATTCGCCAGCGTGTCCCGCCATGGCGCATCGTGATGGCTCGAGCACCCAATGCCATCGACGTCTGGGAGTTTCCCGCAGGTAGCTGCCACGCGCACGGTGTCATCAACGGTTTGTCGGTCGAGGCGATGCTGCGCCAAATGATTCCGTCGACTAAGTGATAAGCGACTTACCGCGTGATCCGATCAACACGACACGGGTGCTGGCAGACGAGACGTCGTGAATCGGGCGCATCGATGGTCGAATTCACGGTGGTGTTTGCTGCTGTCCTACTACCGACACTCATGGCGATTTTCGAGTTTGCGCAGTTGAGCGTCGCAAAACAGAATCTGCGCTATGCGGTATTTGACACGGTTCGGGCGGCGGAAGCGGCGGCTGAGCAGCCGGATGTCGCGATGCTGCGAGCGCGTTTGGGTCGAGCGCTTCTGCCGACGTTGGCAGATCGAGCGGATGGTGGTGTGAGTACGCTGGCTGCCGCAGCGGTCTTGGCGGCGCGCCCCGATCTGCTGGATATCACATACCGATTTGCAGGACGTACGCCAACCGATGCCGAAACGGCTCTCGAAACATGGGAGCTTGAGGTGCGATGGTGTCGAGAGTTGTTCTTTGCGCCTATCAAATACGCCATTCCATCCTTGCTACGGATCAGCTCGGCCTCCTGGTTTGATCAAGCCTGCTATGCCCGTGAGAGCTTGCCGCTCGTCGCTAAAGGCTATGTGCTCAGGCGGTCGGTGCCGCAGACCTCGCAGAGTCGCTGAGCAAGAGTCAGCGTTGGGCTAGCGCTGCTGCCAACTGCTCGGGTGTGTCGATATCGAGGGCGGCGTTTGGCATATCGAGAATGACAGCCGAGCGGTCCGATGTCAGCAAGCCGCCGGCGCCACGATCGCCCTGAAGAGCGCGAAGACGCTCGAAGTAATCGGCGGGAAAAACGGCCGGCACGCCGATGGTGTGGTGGTAGCC
>JALRHE010000161.1 GCA_023253235.1 Steroidobacteraceae bacterium | reverse complement strand
TACTCGAGGGTCAGCTTCTCGATCCGGTCTGCCGCGATTTCGAAGCGCTTTTCCTGCAGTCGCAGGAACGCGTCACGGGCGTCGTCAACGTGCTGTTCCGACCGGGCTCGCTTTTCATCGAAGGCGTGGACTCGCCCTACTCGCTGATGGCGGCCTCGAAAGGAGTCTATGGCGAAGCCACGGGCGAATGGACGGCGGCCGATGCTCTCGGTTTCTCGCGCATCGTGGGCCTCACGGGTGTGTTTCATCGTCGAGCCGGCGAACGCGCGGCTGCAGGGGAGTCAAAGTAAATGCGAACGATCGTCGTCGACAAGGTGGCCTCGGTCACTCAAGCCTGTGGTCTCGGCCACGAATTACGCATCGCCACCGAAAACCTGCCCTCCGAAGAGGGCATCGTGGTCGTCGTGGAAATCCTCACGAGCAAGGCCAACTACAACACGCTCGAGTTGACGAGCGGCCGCATGGCCAAGGTCAACAAAGGCGATATCGTCGTGGGCGCACTCGGCCATCGCAAGGCGCTGTTCGGTTTCTCGGGACCCGTACCGGAAACACTCAAAGCCGGTGATGTCATCCAGATGCTCAACATCGGCGGCGTGCTCGGAATCTGCGACTCGGCCAATCCCGACAAGGGCAAGCCCTTCGACTGCAAAGTACTCGGTGTCGTGCTCACCTTCCCCTATCTCGGTGAACGTATCGGCGTGCCAGCACGCGCGGGCTATCGCAAACTCGATCTGAATGCGCCGCTCGAGACTCATGGTGTGCCGGTCGTCGCACTGGCGGGAACTTGCATGGAAGCAGGCAAAACAGCGGCGGCGTGCCAAATGGTCAGCCGCATGCGCCATCGTGGCCTGACGGTCGACGTGTTCAAGGCAACCGGCGTGTCCCTGCGTCGCGACATTCTGGCGATGGAAGATGCCGGCGCCCGCAACTCGATGATCTTTACCGATCTTGGGATCATCACTACCACGCGTGCCGTAGGCCCTGCGCTCACACGCACGATGATCACCGACATCTCGGCGAAGAAGCCGGATGTCATCGTGTTCGAACTCGGCGATGGCATTCTCGGCACTTACGGTGTCGACTCGATTCTCGAGTGCGACGATATCCGCAAGGCGCTGACGGGTGTCGTACTGTCGGCCAACGATCCGGTCGCGGCCTGGGGTGGCGTGAAGCTGCTGCGAGAGCGATTCGGTATCGAGCCTTGCGCCGTGACCGGCCCCGCCACTGACAATGCAGTCGGCGTCGAAATCATTCGCGATCAAATGAAAGTGCCCGCCCACAACGCCTTGAGCGATGGCGCGGCACTCGGTGACTGCGTGATCTCGGCCATCGGCCTCGATGCCAAATTCCCGGTGGCGGCGGCCAACTGATGAAGACGCCTGCGCTCATTCTGGGTGGAACAGGTTACGTGGCAGGTGAACTGCTGCGTTTGCTCGTTGCGCATCCTGATCTCGAGGTTGCGGGCATCCTTTCGGACTCTCAACCCGGCGAGTCGGTGGCCAAAGCGTTCCCGCATCTCGCACCTGCACTTGGCAAGCTTGCCTTCTGCTCGGAAGCCGAGATGACGGCTCTGGTCAGCACGCTGCCGATATCCGCCTTGTTCTCGGCAGCTCCGCACGGCGTGAGCGCTGCCTTAATCGATCGCCTACTCAAGGCGGCCGAGACGGCGGGCACCTCGCCGCGCGTCGTCGATATCTCGGCCGATTATCGCTACGGCACAGCCGAGGCTTATGCAGCCGTCTACCATCATGATCATGGTGCGCCGACGCGTATCAAAGATTTCGTTTGTGCAGTGCCTGAACACCTGCGCACGCAGCCGCCCAAACACGTGGCGCATCCTGGATGCTTCGCGACCGCCACATTGCTCGCCTCGGTACCGCTGCTCGCGGAGCGACTGGTCTCGCCCACGCTCTTCGTGAGTGGCATCACCGGCAGCACTGGCTCAGGACGAAAGCCGGTGGATGGCACCCATCACCCGGTGCGTCATAGCGATCTGTATTCGTACAACGCACTCTCACATCGGCACATCCCGGAAATCACGGCGTGCGCCAAGGCAGCGAGTGGCATCGAAGCCGATTTTGCCTTCGTGCCGCATTCGGGCCCGATCGCCAGAGGCATTCACGTGACAGTGCAAGCAGCATTGGCGCCGGGCGTCACCATCACGACCGCCGAGCTTCGCGAAAAGTTGCGCGCGTTTTATGCGCACTCCCCATTCGTGAGAGTGCTCGAGTCGGCGCCGCGCATCAAAGACGTGGTCGCAAGCAATTACGCCAACCTATCGGCGACCAGTAACGGCCGCACGATCGCCGTGATGTGCGTGGTCGACAATCTCAACAAAGGCGCCGCCGGTGGCGCCGTGCAGTGGATGAATCGCTTGCTCGGTCTTCCCGAGCACAGCGGTCTGACTGCCGTGGCACCGGGCTGGACCTGAACTTTTTCCGACGGATTCGACAAGGACACCTTCCATGAGCCCCGCCGATCATCTCGCGCCCGTATTTGCGCAATACCCCATCGAAGTCGTCGATGCCGAGGGTGTCTGGCTGCATACGCGTGATGGTCGTCGCATTCTCGATTTGTATGGTGGACATGCAGTCGCCGCACTCGGCTACAAGCATCCGGGTTGGACACGCGCCATCACGAAGCAGGCGGAACTGTGCAACTTCCAAAGTAATGCCGTGCCGATGGACGTGCGAGTCCGCGCCGCCACCAAACTGACGAAGTTCGCTGGTGGTCATTTCGACAGCGTGTTCTTCGTCAACTCTGGCGCCGAAGCCAACGAAAATGCCTTACGCATGGCGTTCAAGATGACGCGGCGACCCAATGTCGTGGCCGTCGAAGGCGCTTTCCACGGTCGCACAGCGGCAGCCGGTGCGGTCACCTGGGGCGCCGACAAGAAGTGGTACGAGTTTCCGCGTACACCGTTCGGCGTCTCCTACGTACCGCGGGGTGACATCGCGGCAATTAGCCAACTCGTCACTCGTGATACGGCTGCTGTCATCGTCGAGCCCGTACAGGGCGTCGGCGGTGCATTCGACATGGGAGCCGAATTTCTCAATGCGCTGCGCCAACGCTGCACGCTCATGGGCGCACAGCTGATCTTCGACGAAGTGCAAATCGGTGTCGGCCGCAGTGGTTGGGCTTTCGCGGCCAACATGTATGGCGTGATGCCCGACATGATCACGACCGCTAAAGCTCTCGGCAACGGATTCCCGTGCGGTGCGCTACTGATGTCTCCACCGGTGACGGAATCTTTGAAACTCGAAGGTCTCGGCACCACCTTCGGTGGTGGCCCGATGGCCTGCGCGGCGATCGAAGCCGTGGTTGACGCCATCGAAACCGAAGATCTCCTCGCGAATGTGCGACAAGTGTCGCGCTACCTCCGCCAGACCTGCACCGTGGGCCCTGTGGTCGGGCATCAGGGCGCCGGCTTCCTGCACGGGCTTCGACTGGATCGAGCGGCCAAAGATGTTCAAGCTGCGCTATTGGCGCGAGACATCCTCGCCGGCACCAGCGCAGACCCGCAGGTCTTGCGTCTGCTACCGCCGTA
>JALRHE010000139.1 GCA_023253235.1 Steroidobacteraceae bacterium | reverse complement strand
CCTGGTCGCCGGGCGACTTGAGAGCGCCACACGCCAACTCGCTCGGGCGATCCAAAACGGGCTGGTAACCGAGGATTCGGATTGGTGGCACACCCGCGCACTCGTGGCTTACCACCACCATCAAGTCGACGAGGCGATTGATTACTGGCGTCGCTCACTCGATCAGGATCCGCAGCCGCACTATCGCCACAACCTAGCCAGTGCACTTTGCGCCCAGGCTTCCCAACGAGTCGACGCCAACGACTTGGGGTCGGCGCTCGCCGCTCTGAGCGAAGCGGTGGATCTCGCGCCGCAGCTATTTGAGGCTCAGACGGCGCTTGGCATCGTCGCCACGGAGTTACAGCACTGGGATGTGGCCACGTCCGCCTTGCAGGCTGCTCTTCGTCTCGACGATACCCGCGCGCGTGTCCACGATGCGCTCGGCCTGCTAGCGGGACGTCGGCAGCGTTGGGCAGAGGCCGTGTCACATCATGCCAACGCCGTCCAACGCGATCCAAACGATGCCGAGATCTGGAACAACTTGGGTCACGCCTTGCTGCAAATGGGCACTAGCGACAAAGCGCTCGTCGCGCTCGAACAGGCGATCGCACTCAAGTCCGATTTCGCCGAGGCACACAACAATTTGGGTAATGCAAAACGCGACTGTGGGCAGTTTTCGGCCGCAAAATGGCACTACCTCAAGGCCTTGGAGTTGAAACCCGCTCTGACCGAAGCCCAGTTCAACCTCGCAGATCTGCATCGATACCAACCGGATGATGCGGAGTTCAGCCGTCTCGTGCAGACGCCGCTCCCTGAACATCCCGCGAGCGCCGCACTGTTGCTGTTTGCGCGCGGCAAGGCGTTCGACGACCTCGGCCAAACGGACAACGCCTTCGACAGCTGGAGAGAAGCGAATCGGTTGATTCGGCAAAGCAATGGCTACGATGAGGCTGCGACACTGCGACGACTCGAGCGTCTGCGCATCGATCTCGAAGAGTGCGATCATCAAGCATCCAATCCCCATACACGACACCCGACACCCAATCACGTCTTCATCGTGGGCGCTCCTCGCTGTGGGTCCACGCTACTGGAGCAAATCCTCATCAGTCACCCGGCTATTCGCGGTATCGGCGAACGTGATTTCTTCGAGCAAGCGCTTTTGGCGGCATCAAAACAGGGCGCTGTCGCCGATGGACAACTTCCGCAGATCGCCGAGCAGTACACCAAGGCCGTGCAGGCGTGCCTCGGGTCAGTCTCGAACGTATCGCTCGTCGTCGATAAATTTCTCGCCAACTCGCTGCACTTAGGCGTCATTCACCGGACACTACCCGCCGCGAAGATCATCGTGCTCCGTCGCGACAAACGCGACGTCGCCCTTTCCTGCTTTTCGAAGCGTTTCAGCTCCGGACACCCTTATGCGTATGATCTGGCGGAATTGGGCAGATACCTCTCCGCACATGATCGGCTGCTCGACGCTGCATGCCGAAACTTTGCCGAGACCACCGTGATGCGCATCGAGTACGAAGAAATGGTCGACCATCCCGAGCAGGTCATTCGTCAAGTCCTGAACTTCCTGGGTGTGAGTTGGCATCCTCAATGCCTGCAATTCCATACCGCGGAGCGCATCGTCACCACCGCCAGCGCTCAACAAGTTCGTCAGCCGATCAATCGTCACGGTATCGGTCGTTGGCGGCGTTACGAGCGTCACCTCGCGCCCGCCCTCGAGTCGGCGTTAACTGCCCTATGAATTGCCCTCTGAAACGACCGACCGGCCCTGCCTTGGCGCAACGACTAGCGCGCCGACTCACGCTGACATCGCTGCTGTTCCTGTCTCTGCTGAGTACCCTATCACCGACTATCGTCGCAAAGGCACTCGAGCCGCGGGTGTTGATTGACGCGGCACACCACAACTTCCACACCGCAGAGGGCCGTTACGCACCCTTGGTCGGGCTCTTGCGAGAGTCGGGTTTCGCAGTGCGCTCTGCCAACGCCGCACTCACGCCGGAGTTGCTGCGAACAACCGATGTCCTGGTCATTGCCAATGCACTCCACGCATCGAATGTCGATCGATGGGAATTGCCCATAACGCCCGCATTCTCCAAAGCGGAGACGGCGCTACTCACCGCGTGGGTCGAGAACGGCGGCGCGCTATTGTTGATCGCGGATCACTTCCCCTTTCCCGGCGCTGTTGCCGATCTTGCGGCGAACTTCGGCTTTCGACTCTTCAACGGTTTCGCCATACGCTCAGACGTGACGGCCGAAGATATCTTCGACTTGAAAGTAGGCTCGCTGAGACCACACCCGCAGATCACGGGCGCCGATCTGAAGCCACCCGTTACGCGCATCGCCGCGTTCACGGGCAGTGCTTTCGAAGTGACGGCAGAGGCACAACCGCTGATGGTGCTCGGCAAAGATTACGAACTTTGGCTGACCTCGCGCGCTTGGGAATTTCGCGCCGATACGCCGAAGAGATCGGCAAGTGGTCTGCTGCAGGGTGCGACGCGTTTGCATGGTAAGGGTCGCGTCGCCGTTTTCGCCGAGGCCGCCATGTTCACGAGTCAGTTAGCGCCCGACGGTCAGAC
>JALRHE010000114.1 GCA_023253235.1 Steroidobacteraceae bacterium | reverse complement strand
CTCTCGAGTACGAGCTCGTGGGTCATGTCACGCCAGATCACGATCACATCCGGCTTAAGCGCCTTCAGTCGCTCGTACTTGAGCGCATTGGCATCGCCCAGTCGTTCAATTTTTTTGGCTGCTTCCGGCGCATCCGCACCGACGACGGTGCCGACAACGCGGTCTCCAGCACCCGCTGCAAAGAGAAGCTCTGTTGCACCGGGCGACAGACTCACGATACGAACGGGCTTTTGAGTCAAGGACAGCGTTTTGCCCGCATCATCGGTGATGGTGATCGTTGGCGTCTGCGCGAAACCTACGCTAGCGAGAATGCCCGTCGTGAGTGCTGCCGAAAACCATCGCAATAGAGACTTCATCGAGATGACCTCGTATCGCTGCGTGCCGCACAATCGGCACAGCCTCCCCGATCGATACGGCGTGCGAGCCAAGTAAAACGTCCGCCCCATCGAACCACCAACCATCGGCGCAAGGAATTCGGCGCGAGCGCCCAGATGACGTACAGGGCGGCAGCACCGACGGCGACGATGACGATGAGGTTCTGCCACATGCGGCTCAAGCTCCCATCAAAATCAGAGTGAGACGATACGTCACGAACGCAGCCACGTAAGCCAGCGCAAAAAGATAGGTCGCCATCATCAAGGGATGACGCCAGCCGCCCGTCTCGCGCTTAACCACGGCCAAAGTCGCAAGACACTGCGGTGCAAACACGTACCACGCCAACAACGCCAATGCCGTCGCCAAGCTCCACTCGGCCGAAATCGTGGCGGCGAGCGCACCGGTGACCGCCTCTTCGCTACCAGAGAGAGCATAGACCGTACCGAGAGCGCCGACGGCGATTTCGCGCGCAGCCAAACCCGGCACGAGCGCAATCGCGATCTGCCAGTTGAAACCGATGGGTTCGAGCACGACCGCAAGCGCCTTGCCGATCTGACCGGCAAAACTGTACTCAATCGCCGGCGCCGTAGCGCCCGGCGGCGGCGCGGGATACGTCGATAGAAACCACAACAAAACAACCATGGCGAGAATGATGCCGCCGACACGCTGGAGGAATATGCGCGCTCGGTCATAGAGACCGACTAACAAATTCAACGGACTCGGCCATTGATAGTCCGGTAGTTCCAGCATCAACAGATGTTGGTCGCTCGTGCCCTGCCAACGCTTAAGCACGTAAGCGACCAGCAGAGCGGAAATGACTCCGGCGAAATAGAGCGAAAACAGCACGAGACCCTGCAAGTTGAAAATGCCGACGTCGCGATCGGGGATGAATGCTGCGATCAAAAGCGCGTAGACCGGCAAGCGTGCCGAGCAGGTCATCAACGGTGCAACCATGATCGTGGCGATGCGATCACGAATGCTCGGGATCGTACGAGTCGCCATGATTCCGGGAATCGCGCAGGCGAACGACGAGAGCAATGGAATGAAGGCGCGACCGGAGAGCCCCACGCTACCCATGAGTCGATCGAGGAGATAGGCGGCGCGCGGCAGATAACCACTGTCTTCGAGCACGAGGATGAATGCGAACAGGATCAGGATCTGCGGCAGGAAAACCACGACACTACCAAGCCCTGCGATGACGCCATCGATCAGCAAACTGCGCAATGCCCCATCAGGCATCTGCGTTGCCAGCAGCTCACCGAGTCTCGCAACGCCGGCATCGATCATGTCCATCGGCAAACTGGCCCAGCTGAATACGGCTTGGAAGACGAGAAAGAGGATGATCGCCAATGACAACATGCCAAACACGGGGTGCAGCAATAGTCGATCGGCGGTAGCGACAGCAGCGCTACGCGCGGGCTCGCGATGATGCGCAACCTTTAAAAGTCGTGTGACCTCGCGATGCGCGGCGATCACATCGAGAGCGGTCGGCTCTTGCCACTCGACCGCATCGGGCTTCGCCCAAGTTTGCTGCTCGAGTGCGGCGACCAAAGCGTCTGCTCCGCCGGGTCGAGTCGCTACGGTCTCGACGACCGGGATCCCAAGCTCACGAGATAGCGCAGCAAGGTCCAGCTGAAATCCCCTGCGTCTGGCGATATCGCTGCGATTGATCGCGAGTATCGTCGGTAGTCCGAGACGACGCGCCTCGAGAGCTAGGCGCAAAGAAAGCGAGAGATGCATCGCATCGGCCACGAGCACGATCAATTCGGGCTGTGGCTCACCGGATAGACGACCGAGCGCCACGTCGCGCGTGATCGCCTCGTCGAGTGTCGTCGGCTTGAAGCTGTAGAGACCCGGGAGATCGAGCAACTGATGGCGCTCGCCCTTCGCGTCCGAGAAAACGCCCTCTTTGCGTTCGACCGTGACGCCGGGATAGTTGGCCACCTTTTGACGACTGCCCGTCAGGCGATTGAACAAGGCCGTCTTGCCACAGTTCGGCAAACCGATCAGCGCGACTCTCATCGCACCATCACCAAGTCGGCTTCTTGTCGGCGCAAGGCGAAGGTCGAACCACCGATACGCACCGCAAGCGGATCATGTCCGGGCCACATGACGGCGACCACCTCGACCGTCGCTCCTTCGATGCAACCGATCTCCAACAGGCGGCGCGACAACACGGCCGAGTCGGTGATGGCCTCGACGACCGACCGCTCCCCTAGCGGCAAGGCCGACAGAGGACGCAGCGAAGTTGACAGATTCTCATTCACAACGAGCGAGTATAAGGGCCATGCGGTACCCTTGCGCCCCATGGACGGAAGCGGCGGTGGCGACAACCCTCAGGTGAATGTGTACGGCGAACCGCTGACGCCGTGCAGCCTCGCACCCAAGACCGGTTGGTTTCGCAGCGGCTGCTGTGAGACCGAATCTCGGGATACCGGATCGCATACCGTCTGTGCCGTCATGACGGCCGAGTTTCTCGACTTCTCGCGCTCGCGCGGCAACGATCTGTCCACGCCCCAGCCGGCTTACGGTTTTCCCGGCCTGAAGCCCGGCGATCGCTGGTGTCTCTGCGCCGCCCGTTGGCAGGAAGCCTTGCAGGCGGGCAAAGCGCCGAAGGTGTTGTTGAAGGCTACCCATCGGCGAGCCCTTGAGCTCATCGCCCTCGCCGATCTCAAAGCGCACGCCATCGATCTTGTCTGAGTCGTCACGCCGAGACGCCGCCCTGCGCGGAGCGCGGGAGCTGCTACCGCTCAGCCCCGGTATCTTCGCCTGGGGGCTGGTGACCGGCGTGGCCATGGTCAAGTCGGGTCTCAGCACCCTCGATGCGACGATCCTGAGCCTGCTCGCCTACGCCGGCAGCGCCCAGTTGGCGGCGATGCCCCTGATCGCGACCCTCGCCCCCCTCTGGCTAGTCACGCTAACGGCGATCATCGTGAACCTTCGGTTCGTGGTGTACACGGCACTGCTGCGACCGCACTTCACCCACCTGTCGGCAGGTCGCCGCCTATGGCTCGGGTACATCGTCGGCGACATCATGTTCGTGCGCTTCACGACCCTGCTCCAGCAGGAGCCGAACCATCCGCACAAGGTCGCCTATTACACGGGCGGCGCGCTCGCCAACTGGGTCATCTGGCAGGTGTCCTCCCTGATCGGCATCTTCGCGGCATCGGCTATCCCGGCCAGTTGGGGGCTTGAGCTCGCCGGTACGCTCGCCCTCGTGGCGCTGCTGGTTCCCCTCTGCCGCCAGTGGCCGGCGCTCGCCGGGGCGCTCGCCGCGGCGGTTGTCGCCGTACTGGCACACGCTCTGCCGCTGCGTCTCGGGTTGCTCTGTGGCGTGGTCGTCGGCATCGCGGTTGCGCTCCTCGTCGACCAGCAACTTCGGCGGCGCGCCAGCTCGGAACGGGCACCCTCATGACGACGGACCTGTTCGACACTGTCGACCCATACGTGTGGCTCGCGATCCTCGGGGTCACGGCCGCCACGTTCATCACCCGCTCGAGTTTGTTCGTGCTCGGCGCGCGGGTTCAGTTTCCCCCGGTGGTCGAGGCAGCGCTGCGATTTGCGCCCGCCTGCGCCCTCGCGGCGATCGTCGCTGCCGATCTCGCCTTCGCCGAGGGACAGCTCAGAATTGATGCCGGTAACCACAAATTGATTGCTGGGTGCATCGGTATCGTTATTTTTTCACTTACTCGTAGCATCATTGGAACAATCGCAGGCGGCATGCTCGCTTTTTGGCTGCTCCATTTCTGGCTACCAATGCTCGCTTGAAACAATCATCCAAAGATAAAACGTTCGTATATTCATTGACAGAGTGTCAATGACGCGGCAAATTTGCCGCATGAGTTATCTCGCCGAACGCCGTCTCGAAGAAAAGGAACGCCGCCGACTCGAGATCCTCGAGGCCGCGGCTGAGGTCGCTGGGGTCGTCGGTTTCGATGCGATGACGATGGAGCAGGTCGCCCGTAAAGCTCGTCTGTCGCGCGCCCTCGTCTACGTCTACTTCAAGGACAAGCACGACCTGCTGATCGGCCTGTGTGTCCGGGCACTCGAGGTGTTGCGTGAGCGGTTCAACGCGGCCGTCGCCGCCGAGACCCAGGGCTACAAACAAGTCGAGGCCTGCGGTCGAGCCTACGTCCGCTTTGCGTCCGACCACCCCACTCTGTTCGATGCACTGGCGCAGGTCGAAGCCCACACCCCGATCGCCGATGACCCCTCGCTGGAGGTCTCCCTTAAGGCAGGCGATGAGCTGCAGAACATCCTCGTCGAGGCCATCGAGCGTGGCAAAGCCGATGGCTCCATCCGCCCCGATGCCGGTCCTTCGGCGCTGCTGGGTCTGACCCTTTGGGGGCTGATGCACGGGGTGCTGCAACTCACCCAACACAAATCGGGCAGTCTCGAGTCGGCCGGGGTGAGTCAGGTCGAACTCATCGAGCAGGGCTTCGTGTTTGCCGCCCGCGCTATCGCAAGCCCCTCGGTGCTTCGGTCATGAAAGATCGGGCCTCGCGCCTCTGCGTCGCACTGCTCGCCACGGCGCTCGGGAGCGCCAACGCATCGGCGGGTTCGATTGCGGGACCGACTCTCGAAGCGGCAGCGACCCTGCCAACCCGGACCGAACGAACCGTCGCCGAGGTGCTCAATGCCTACGTAGCCGAAGCCCTGCGGTCGAACCTCGCGTTGCAATCGGCCGGTCTCGAAGTCGAACGTAGTCAGGCGTTGCTCGCAGCCGCTCGGGCGCGTTTCTTTCCGGAAGCCAGCCTGAGCGCCCGCTATACCCGTGCCGAGGGCGGCCGCGAAGTCTCGCTGCCGCTCGCAGCGGCCTTCAACCCGGTCTACACGACCCTGAACGAACTGTTGCTCGCCGATGGCAAGGCTCCGCGCTTCGGCAGCATCGAGGATCCCCGCTTCCTGCTACAGCGAGAACGGGAGCAAGACTCGCGGATCAGCCTGCGCCAGCCCCTGTTCGCACCGGCCATCCCGGCAGCCGTGCGTGCGCAGCGCGCTGTGATGGAAGCGACGAGTTACGCCAGGCTCGCCCTCGAACAGCGTCTGCGGCGGGATGTGTCGGTCGGATACCTCGACTGGCTGCGCGCGAGTCGCAGTACCGACATCGTCGCTGCCAGTCGCGCCTTGTTGCAAGAAAATCTGCGTATCAACGAATCGCTGTTTCGTAACGGCGCGATCACCGAAGCGGGAGCGGGTGACATTGTGGCACTTGTGGGTGTAGCTGATGCGCACATTGGCGAAACTATAGCTGAT
>JALRHE010000058.1 GCA_023253235.1 Steroidobacteraceae bacterium | reverse complement strand
TGCATACACCGCAAGGCACGGTGGACATTGAGCTCGCCCTGGCTGGCAAGCACAACGTGATGAACGCTCTCGGTGCTGCAGCCGCCGCCGTCACGGCGGGTGCAACGCTTGAGCAGGTCGCTGCGGGCCTTGCTGCGATGCGGCCGGTAGCGGGGCGCCTGCAGTGGCGCACCACGACGACGGGAGCCTCACTGATCGACGACTCCTACAACGCGAATCCGAGTTCGATGCAGGCGGCGATCGATGTGCTCGCGAACCAGTCGGCACGCCGTTGGCTCGTCATCGGCGATATGGGTGAGCTCGGCGATTTTGCCGTCGAGGCGCATCGCGAAGCCGGGCGTTATGCGCGTGAGCATGGTGTCGAGCGCTTGTTCGCTTTCGGATCGTTGGCAGCGCTCGCGGCAGAGAGCTTCGGCGCAGGCTCGACGCGACATTCGGACATCCAGGATTTGATCACTGCGGTTCGAAACGAGCTCACGGCAGATGTTTGCCTGCTCGTGAAGGGCTCTCGCTCCAACCGTCTCGAGCGCTTGGTACAAGCCTTGAGCGGCGCTGCCGCCACGGGGACACACTGACATGTTGCTTTGGTTGACGCAGGAATTCGCCGATACGTTGAGATTTCTCAACGTCTTCTCATATTTGACGATGCGAGCGATTCTCGCGGCACTCTCGGCGCTCGCCATCTCGCTCTTGATCGGTCCCTGGATGATCGAGCGTCTCTCGCGCTACCAGATTGGTCAGGTGATCCGCGAAGAGGGCCCGCAGACCCACTTCAAGAAAGCCGGTACGCCGACGATGGGCGGTCTGTTGATTCTGGTGGCGATCCTCGCCAGCACACTGCTGTGGGCGGACCTTCGCAATCGTTTCGTTTGGGTGGTACTTGGCGTCACAGCCTTGTTTGGTCTTGTCGGCTTTTGGGACGACTATCTGAAGCTGATCAAGAAGAACAGCAAAGGCTTGATCGCACGATACAAGTACTTCTGGCAATCAGTCGGTGGTCTCGCAGCGGCGCTCGTACTCTGGTACACGGCGAAATCGCCCGCCGACACCACGCTCTACTTGCCGTTCCTGAAGAATTTCGCATTGCCTCTCGGCTTTATCGGGTTCGTCGTGCTGACCTATCTCATGATCGTCGGCATGAGCAACGCGGTGAATCTAACCGACGGGCTCGATGGCTTGGCCATCATGCCGGCTGTGATGGTGGCAGCAGCGCTGGGTGTTTTCGCCTATGCGAGCGGCAACGCGGTCTTCGCCAGTTACCTCGCGATCCCGGCGGTACCGCAAGCGGGCGAGCTGCTGATCGTCTGCGCCGCCTTGGTCGGAGCGGGACTCGGATTTCTTTGGTTCAACACCTATCCCGCTCAGGTTTTCATGGGCGATATCGGTGCGCTCGCACTCGGTGCCGCCCTCGGTACGATCGCTGTGATCGTACGACAGGAGGTCGTGGTGCTCGTGATGGGCGGCATCTTCGTTCTCGAGACGGCTTCGGTCATTCTGCAAGTGGCCTCGTTCAAACTGACCGGCAAACGCATTTTCCGAATGGCGCCGATCCATCATCACTTCGAGCTCAAGGGCTGGGCTGAGCCGAAAGTGATCGTGCGCTTCTGGATCATCACCTTCTTCTTGGTCCTTGCGGGTCTCGCGACCCTTAAGTTGCGGTGATCATGAGCGCGAGCACCGGCAATGCATTGATCGTAGGCCTCGGCAAGACGGGAGTGTCGGTCGCTCGACATCTCGCCGC
>JALRHE010000028.1 GCA_023253235.1 Steroidobacteraceae bacterium | reverse complement strand
CGCCTTGCTGGAGTTCATGTTGTGGCTCGGCAGCGATCCGCTCGCGGCGTTCTTCGCGACGCAATGTGCCGTCTCGCTGTTAGTGGCCGCGCTATTAGCCGCGCGCAGCGGTGTTTTGCAGGCCAAGGGATTCGATGGTCGTTTTTTACGGCGTGCTCTCGTGATGGGTCTGCCGGTGATGGGTGGCTTGCTGGCGAAGTACGTCGCTGATTTCGCTGTCTCAGGTACGTTCCGCTGGGGTGTCGATGAGGTGTCGGCCGGTGGATATGGTCTGGCTGTCCGTGTCACCGAACCTTTGATGATGTTGTACATCGGCTCGTTCCAGATGGCCTGGGGTGCACACGTCTACGGCTGGATCAAAGAATCTCCGAGCGGTAGCTTGGTTGCGCAGCACTCCGCGCGTTCGTGGTGGCTCGCTGGCGTAGGTGTTCCGCTCGGATTTTCAGTGGCTTGGATCATCATTGCCGTCACCGATGCCGCATCGGACTCATCGGTGGCATGGTGGTTCGTCGCGATGATGATCTCGCGCACGCTGGCCTTCGGGATGGCCTCGACGATGGGGTTCGGTCAGACCTTACAGCGCAACTATCGAACGGGCATGCGCTATGCGCTGATCGAGATGCTCTTGAGTGTGGCGCTGCTGCCGATCACGGCGGTCTCGTTGGGAGCGGAGACGGCGGCCGCGGTGGCCGCCGTCATTCCTTGGTTGACCGTTTGGCGTTTGCGCGCGATGTCGCGCGTTACTGTTGCAGCTTCGTCAGTTCCGCGAGCACCATCTTCGAGTGCCCATCCGGGTTGACGTTATCGAAGCGCTTGGCGATGCGGCCCTGCGGGTCGATGATGAAGGTGTCGCGCCGCGCGATATCGAACAACTTGTATTGCGGATAACTGGTCAGCGAGCCGTAAGCCTTGGTGACAGTCGTCTTGCTGTCCGACAGCACCGGGAAGGGCAGGCTGTGTTCTTTGGCGAAGGCTTCTTTCGAGTCGACGGCATCGACGCTGACACCGAGGATCACGGCGTTCGCACGGCGAAAGGCGAAGATGTCGTCACGCAATTCACAGGCTTGGGTGGTGCAACCCGGCGTGTTGTCCTTTGGGTAGAAATACAGCACGACCCATTTGCCGCGGTAGTCTTCCAAAGAGCGCCAAGCGCCGGTTTGATCTTGCAGCTTGAAGGCGGGAGCGGGGTCGCCTGCCTTGGGTATGGCCAGCGCGAGACTGGCGGCGAGAGCGAAGAACAGGGTCGTGAGAACTCGGATCATGGCAACGTCCTTTGTCGTCGAACCGGGATGCCCGGACTCTACCTAAGGAGGGGGCCGCTTGCCATCTCAGTTGGGATGCCAGGCAATCTCGTCGACCGGTAGATCGCGGACCTGGTAGCTCGCCGAAACGTAGTCGTCCTCGGTCATGCGCCGCAGAATGAGTCGCAGATCCTGACCCGCCTTTCGCGCTTGTTCTGCGATCTGCACCAGTTGAGAGAGACTCGAGATGGCCTTGCCGTTCACGCTGACGACCTCCTGACCGTACTCGATACTGCGCAGCTCGCCTTGTGAACCGGGTTCGATGTGATGCACGAGCAGGACGCCCGCTTCATCGGTCGAGGCAACCTCGTACATCAAGCGGGGGGCGAACACGACGCCACTGATTCGCAGGCCGCGACGATCGAGGTATTGGATGCTGGGGACGAGATTGGCTTCGATGACCAGTTCGCGATCACCACGTTGAACTTGCAGCGGCGTTTTGCCGTAGCGTCCGCGCAGATCGATCAGCAGATCCGATACGGCCAGATAATGTCGATCGGAGCCGGCCAAGCCCAAAATTTCATCGCCGCGCTGCAAGTCGAAGCCGTCGGGTGTGGCTGGAGGATCGGCGACGATCAGCGTTTCGATGTCGCTCTCGTCGACGGCGAAGGCTGTCGCAATACGCGGCACGGTCGCGCTGCGACCGGCGCGCAGCAGTTCGAGGACGCGGCACGCATGCGGCATCATCACGGCAAAGTTCATGTTCTGGGAGCGACGGTCGCCGAGTGAGGCCGTGTTGATACCGATCACACGACCGGTGCCGAGATCGATCAGCGGACCGCCGGAATTGCCCGGACTGATGGGCGCATCCGTCTGGATCATCGGATAACCGTTAGAGCGCGAGACGCCGGCCATGATGCCGCGGGTGGCGGTGAACGCATAACCGAGTGGGTGCCCGAAAGTGCCGAGGTCTGCACCGACGCCGGGTAATCCCTCACAGGCCAGAGGCGCTTCGATGGCCTCGGCCGGAATCGACGCGGTCGGTATCTCGAGCACGGCGATGTCTTGCAGGTTGTCCACGAAGAGCGCTTTGGTTGGAATGTTCTTGCCCCCACGGAACTGCGCCTCGATGAGGGCCGGGACATAACCGGCTACGTGCGCATTGGTCAGCACCCAACCGCGTTGCCGATCGACGAGAAAACCGGCGCCACGCCAACTACCCGGTTCGCTCTCGATGAAGCCGAATTCGGAGGTGACGGTGAGTTTGACGGTGTAGCCCGCTGCCGCTACGAAAGCCGCCTCGGCAGCCTCGTCGGCGCGTGCGACCGTCGAGATCGACAACAAAATCAGGGTGACAATCCAACGCGTGGTGAAGATTTGCATGGCAGGCATTATCGCCGTTTGCCGCTTCAACGGTTGATCCGCAGGGGCGCATAATGGACGCTCTCTACAGGAGATCGAATATGTACAAGTGGTTCGTGATGTCGATGGCCACCCTGGCGCTCGTCGGGTGCGAATCGGGTTCCTCGCCGTTTCAGCGTCAGGCTGCAACCAAGGCGTCGACCTCGGGTTCGACAGCGGCCACCGCGACCAGTGCGACGAAAGAGCCTAAGCTGCTGCAGCTCGGTGATTTCACGCTGCCGGCGGGCTCGAAGTTGGACGACGCGAGCACTTTGGTCGTGGGCACCGACACGCGCTGGTTGGGGCGCGTGGTACTGCGCACCACGCTCTCACCCGTCGACACCTACAACCATTTCTTCCGCACCTTGAATGGTTCGGGCTGGAACCTGATCACCGCTTTGCAAGGCAAGACCAGTGGTTTGACCTTCGCACGCGGCGAGCGGGTCGCGACGGTGATGATCGAAGGTTCGGCCTTGTCCGGAACCTTGGTCACGATTTTGGTGACGCCGCGCGAAGGCGCGAATTGATCGATTGATTCGCGCTCGCGACCGTTCGCTCGACGTCTTTCGTGGGGCGACGGTCGCCCTGATGATCCTCGTCAACAATCCCGGCAGTTGGGATCATCTCTACTCGCCTCTAGCGCATGCCGCGTGGCACGGCTGGACGCTGACCGATCTGGTGTTCCCGTTCTTCTTGTTCGCCGTGGGTTATTCGATGGCGTTGACCTTGCCTGCGCTGCGAGCCGCAGGCATGACGGCCTATGGCAGTCGGGTCTTGCGTCGCACCTTGGCGATTTTTGCGATCGGTTTATTGATCAATGCAAGTCCGTTCGTGCGTTGGGACGAAGTCGGTCAGTTGGTGCTGCGCGATATCGATGCGCTGCGCATCATGGGTGTGCTACAGCGTATCGCTCTGTCTTTCGGTATCGCAGCGCTGATCGTCGGCTGGGGTGACGTCCGCGCGGCTGTCGCGGCGATCGTAGTTCTGTTGCTCGGATACTGGTGGGCCTGTGTCGCTCTGGCGACGAGTGCGGATGCGTACTCACTCGAAGGTTTCTTTGGCACATCCGTCGATCGGCTGGTGCTCGGGGCGTCGCACTTGTACCAAGGTGAAGGGGTGCCGTTCGACCCCGAAGGCTTGGCGAGTACGATTCCTGCGATCGCCCAAGTCTTGATCGGATATGTCGCAGGACGCTGGTTGGCGCAGCGCTCGCAGGCCGACGATCTGCCGTGGGCGCTCATGGCGACTGCGGTCGTATTGTTCCTGGCGGCGCAATGGTGGTCGACCGTGCTGCCAATCAACAAAAAACTCTGGACGCCTTCCTACGTTTTATTGACGAGTGCGTTGGCGCTGGCCTGCGTGGCTTTGCTGCGGCCATGGCTCGCGTTCAGCAGCAGGTCATTCGTCGGATCCGTCTGCACGGATTTCGGGCGTAATGCCTTACTGATCTTTACGTTGAGCGGCTTACTGCCGCGCTTTCTGAACTTGGTACTGCTGCCCGACGGTTCGACGCCGCTGCGCTATGCGTACCGACAGCTCTACGCACCGTGGTTCGACCCGCCGTTGGCCTCGTTACTCTTCGCAGTGACCCAGCTGTGGCTGTATTGGTTACTGGTTCGGTATTTCAACCAACGGGGTTGGTATTGGCGAGTGTAAGATTCTCGCGTTGGTACATTCGGGGGTTTACATGACATTCGCATTGAAATTGATCGCTTCCGTCGTGGGAGTCGCGTTGCTGATATCGCCGGCGAAAGCCGACACGGTGATCACGGAGTGTGATCGCTTGGCGGCGCACCCCGAAGACCCGCAGAAGGTCACGCCTGGCGTGCACCAGAACGACATCGATTACCCGAAAGCGATTGCGGCCTGCGAGCAGGCGCTCGTCGCCAACCCGAGTGATCCGCGTGCTCGTTATCAACTCGCTCGTGTGCTGTTCTATACCAATCAGAACGAGCGAGCGGTGGCCGAGATGAAGCGCGCTGCCGACGCTGGGCACATCCAGGCGCAGTACATCTTTGCGACCTTCATCGCGCGACAACGACCGTTTGCGCCGACGGACATCTGTCTGGCCGAACAATATTGGCGGCAAGCAGCGACGGCAGGTCGACAAGCCGCGCGAGTGCAATACGTTCGCTTCACACTGCAGCAGCGTTTTGCCGGTTGTGCCAATGTCGCCACCGATGCCGAGCTACGCAGTTTCGTCGATGGCATCGCCAAAGATTCCAAGAGCGTGTACGAAAATCTGTTCGTCGAAGATTTCAACGAAGGCTTGAAAAATCGTCCCTCAGAGGCCGCGCGCTCGAGCTGGCAACGTTGCCGAACTTCGCTCGGTCTGCCGGCCGATGAGCCGTGGCGAGTTCGTCGTTTCGGTGATACCGAGTCGATGACCAATGCACTGACCGCGCTGATTTTGAGCGGTGAGAAGACGGTCACGGCCACTACGCCCTGGTCGTACGGGCGTGATCCTGACCGTAGGCCTTACGAGGGCGCTTATGCCGTGCTGTTGAACGGCAAGGGCGAGCCGGCTGGCGTGCTGCGCACGACGTCGCTGCAGACCAAGCCGTTCAATCAAGTCACCGAAGAGGATTCACGCTACGAGGGCAAGCCCGTGCGTCCCCTCGACGCGTGGCAGAAAGTGCACCGCGATTTCTTCAATCGCACGTTGGCACCGATCGGCAAAGTCTGGTCTGCCGACATGCCGGTGACGCTCGAGAAGTTCGAAGTGGTCTGTCGTTAGGGTAGAAGCGGTGCCGATTCACTCGGCGCCGATTCGATCAACTCGATCAGTTCGCCGTCGGGACCGCGGGTGGTCGCGGCTCGGCGCCCTTTGTAGGCGGCGCTCGGGTGTCGAGCGGGTGGCGTGATCCACTCAACCTCAATGGCATCGAGATCGCGGACTGCGAAGCTGGTCATGGCGACGCCCGGTGGCAGCTCGCCCGCCGCCACCGGTCGGGTGATGGCATTAGCCGAATAGCCGTCGAACTCGATCAGGTTGCCGTGCTCGGCAAGGCGAGCGGTGGCGATGGGCAGAGATGTTTCCGCATCGATGCTCTGGGCCCGGTTGATCATCGGATTGGGACGCGCTCGTAGTGCGCCCGGCTGAAGTGCGAAACGCTCGGCGTACCAATCGAGCGTGGCTCGAGGGTTGGTCGCTGCGAGCACCATGATGAAGATGCGCCCGATACGGCCTTTCGGATCGGGCAACACCGAGCGTGAGCGGTCACCGGTTTCCGCCGTCAGATACAGCACTTCCTCGTCGTTTCCCACGACCTGAAAGGCGCGGATCGACGGGATGGTGGCGAGGGGCTTCGGTTCGCCGATGACGCGAAACGGCGAGCCGCGCATCGATTCGAACAAGGCGTCCGGATCGTCGACCACGATTTCGATGGCGTTCCAGCCGAAGCTGGTGAGTGCCCGGTAACCCTCGTTACGCGGCGATTCGACGGCGCGTACGAAGAC
>JALRHE010000400.1 GCA_023253235.1 Steroidobacteraceae bacterium | reverse complement strand
CGCTACGACACCCAGAATGCGCTGGATCATAAGCAGACACAGGTACTGCGACCCCGCGTCATCGTGTACGGCGTTCTATTGCTCGCTCTGTGCATCGGTTTCGTAGTCGCCCTCATGATGCGCCAGCCCATCGGTCTCGATGTGCTACATGATCGGAATACCCTTTATCGATCACTCGAGACCGGCGAAATCGAGAACGTCTATCTGCTGAAGCTCATGAACAAGGACAGCGTCCCCCGTCGCTTCGTCGTCAGTGTCGCGAGCGAGCACGGCGAATCCAACGTTTATCGTCTTGACCCGGCGATGCCGATATTCATGGTCCCGGCGGGTGAGGTCTTCAACGCTGCAGTTCGCGTGAGAAAGAACGCCTGGGACGATTCGACCGAAGCGAGTGAGCACCACGAGGAGCACGAGCACGATGAAGCCGGCGTGTCCGAAGTACGCTTCGAGGTGCGCGCCGAGGATGACCCCAGCTTGCGGGCTTCGGCAGAATCACGCTTCTTCGCGCCGCGTCGCTAGGGCGTCATGGAATTAAGGGAAATGAGTATGTCAGCCACGCGTCACCATCCGATTTTCTGGGCCATGATCGGTATTCCAGCCGCTGCCGTACTTGCGAGCTTCTACACGCTCTATCTGGCGATGTCGGGTTCGGAACCCGAGTTGCCACCACAGTATGTTTCGGAAGGTGCCGCTCTCGATGCCGACTTTGCTCGAGCACAACGCGCTATCGACGCGGGCATCACGGTACAGCTCGAGTGGTTGTCGCAACGAAAGTCCGCGGTCGTCGCGGCCAAGTACGCCTCGACATCCGGCGTGCCTGCTCCGGAAGTCTTGAGCTTACGTATGACACACGCAACCCTCCCCTCGCTCGATCAAACGCTGGAACTCATGCGGGTCGACGGCAGCGATCGTTATCGGGCCGATATCGATTCCTTGCCATCGGGCGCCTGGCTCGTTGAAGTTGCAACGGCAGACTGGCGCTTGCGCGGTCGACTCGAATCCGCGGCTGGCAGCGTCATTCTCGGGTCGAACGATGGCGGCTAGCGCTCCACTGTCGCTCGACGGACACTGGGCGAGCGAAGCCGACGGGGAAGGCCACGCGGTCTTCAACGCCGAGGGGATTCACTGCGCCAACTGCGCGCGTTCCATCAAAAATACGCTCGGTGCCCTACCGGGCGTCAAGCGAGCCGATGTAAACGTGGTGAACAGCCGAGTCTCGGTGAGCTGGGACCCCGGCATCGTCAATCTCGGCACGATCTTGGGTAGCGTTGCCAAGATCGGATTCCGACCGGTGCCTCTCGTCGGTGATGCAGCCGCGCAGGCTCAAAAGCTCGAACGTCGCACCGCACTCAAACGCATCGGACTCGCGGCGATTGGATCGATGCAAGTCATGATGTATGCGGGCGGCTTGTATGCCGGTGCCTTCGAAGGCATCGACAGCGAGCTCTCCAATGCACTGCGCTGGACCTGTCTCGTCGTCGCCACGCCGGTGCTCTTTTACTCGGGTGCGCCGATTCTGCGAGGCGCCGTCAATGATCTTCGTCGACGCGTGCTCGGCATGGATGTGACCGTCTCGATTGCACTCGTGTTGGCGTATCTTGCCAGCGTGTACAACACCGTCACTGGTACCGGTGAGGTGTACTTCGATTCCGTCACCATGTTCATTCTCTTTTTGCTGCTGGGCCGCTACGTCGAGATGCGCGGTCGGCATCAAACCGCCAACGTTACCGACGCACTCGCTCGCGCCCTCCCGGCCATCGCCCATAAAGTTGATGTCAACTCGGGTGCCGTGACGAAAGTCGCTCTCGCTGAGCTGCGCCGCGGCGATCAGATCCGAGTCGGGACGGGTCAGATCATCCCGGTCGACGGAAAAGTATTGAGTAGCGCTGCACTCGTTGATGAGTCACTCGTCACGGGAGAGTCGCTGCCCAATCGGCGCGCCCAAGGCGAACCTCTACTCGGCGGTTCGATCAATGCCGGCGCGGCGATCACGCTGGAAGTGACCCACCTGCCGGCGGAGTCGACCTTGCACGGTCTCGTGCGCTTACTCGAACGCGCGCAAAGCGAGCGTCCACGTTTGGGTCTAGCGGCAGAGCGTATGGCCTCGTGGTTCATCGTACGTATCCTGCTGCTGACGACCTTAGTCGGACTCGCTTGGTATGTGATTGATCCGGCTCGCGCCTTCCCCGCCGTTCTTGCCGTGCTCGTTGCCACCTGCCCGTGTGCACTCTCGATCGCAACGCCGGTCGCATTGGCCGCAGCAAGCTCGCGTCTGGCCAAACTCGGGATGCTCGTCATGCGACCCGATGCTATCGAGGGCCTCGCGAGTGTCGATACGGTCATGCTCGACAAAACGGGGACCCTGACGGAGGGTCGTCCGCGTCTGATTTCGACCGAAACGACGAGCGATCTCGATCCCGCGCACGCGCGTTCGATCGCGGCGGCACTGGAGTCGAATTCACAGCATCCACTCGCGCTGGCCTTCAAAGAATATGCGGACCCCACCGTCACCTCGAGTGATGCGCACGATGTCGCGGGTCTCGGAATCGAAGGGCATATCGATGGCACTCTGTGGCGTATCGGCAAACCCGCCTTCGTACTCGCAGATGCCGAAGGGGATGACTCGCGCATCGTGCTCGCCGATTCCTCAGGGCGCCGCGCGCGCTTTCACGTCGCGGACGCCTTGCGTAATGATGCGACCTCCGCAGTGCAAGCGTTGCAGTCGCGTGGCCTCGTGCTCCATCTTGCCAGCGGCGATCGTCGAGCGGCCGTCGCCGAGGCGGCTACCGAATTGGGTATCGATAACGTCAGCTCGGAATTGCGTCCCGAGGACAAACTCGCCACCTTACAAAGACTGCAAAGCGAAGGTCGCCGGGTGCTCATGATCGGTGATGGCATCAACGACGGTCCGGTGCTTGCCGCGGCCGATGTCTCGATGGCGATGGGCCGCGGCTCCAGCATCGCCCATGCAGCCGGAGATCTGCTGTTGCTGCGCGAGTCGCTCGCCTCTCTATCGCTCGCGCGTGATGTCGCCGTTCGCACTCTCGTGATCGTGCGACAAAATCTGCGCTGGGCCGTGATCTACAACATGACCGCACTGCCGCTCGCCGCCATCGGCCTGATGCCGCCGTGGGTGGCGGCTCTTGGCATGTCCTTATCGTCGTTACTGGTGGTCTTCAATGCGCGCCGGATCCTGCGCGCATCGCCGCCCGCTGTCGGAGC
>JALRHE010000387.1 GCA_023253235.1 Steroidobacteraceae bacterium | reverse complement strand
CTTTTGTTATCTTCCAAAATTTTGAATGTTGGTTCCAAATATCTTAACTGCGATGGCAAGCAATATCACACCGAACGAACCGAGCGTCATGATGACGTAGGCGATGGTGTAATACAGGGCCGCTTCGTAGCCCTGCTCTGTTCCCGCCACGAAGCCGAGCAGAATGAAGCCGACATTGCCGACTGCCGAATAGGCGAGCATGCGCTTGAGATTGGTCTGCGCAATGGCGACGACGTTACCCACCACGGTCGAGAGCACCGCGACGATGGCGAGCATCTGCGTCCAAGTCTCGCTAATTCCCTCAAGACCACCGGCAAGCAGACGGAAGGCCAAGGCGAACGATGCAATCTTCGGCGCCGTCGCGACGAAGAGCGTCACCGACGAGGGAGCGCCGTGATACACGTCGGGAACCCACATGTGAAACGGCACGGCGCCAAACTTGAAGGCGACACCGACCACCAGGAACACGACGCCCATAATGAGGCCGAGACTCGCCGGCCCCTGTAAGGCGACCGCGAGCTCGCTGAAGAGCAGACTGCCACCCAAGCCGTAGACAAGCGACATGCCGTAGAGCAAACAACCCGATGCGATCGCGCCAAGCACGAAATACTTCATCGCGGACTCAGCCGCGACACCGTTGTCGCGATCAAAGGCCACGAGCGCGTAGAGCGACAGCGCCAGTAATTCCACGCCGATGTACATGGTGAGCAAACTGCCCGCCGAGATCATCACGAAAATACCTAGCAACGCCGTCAACACCAGCACGTAGTACTCGCCTTTAAGCAGACCGCGTGTCTCCAGATAGTGCCGCGAATACAGCAACGAAACCGCCACGAACAGCATGGCGAGCAACTTCAACAGATTCGCAAGCGGATCCGTCACATACATGCCGGAGAACAACTCGACGGTCGATGGCACCTGCGCGAAGGTCAGCAACAGCCCTGCCCCTAAGGCCAGAACGAGCAAGGTAAGCGTCGGCGTCACGCGCGTCGCGGCGCGTCCGGCAAACACATCGACGAGCAACACCACGCACACGGCGATGGCGAGATAGATCTCCGGCAGTGCCGGCAGCACGGATTCGAGGGTCAATGTCGGTGTCATGTCGTTTCCCCTCAGAGCGGCAACTTGCTGGTGACGATCTGCTCAACGAGATGCTGCACGGATGCTTGCATCAACTCGAGCAAGGGTGCCGGCCAAATGCCGAGCAACAGCACCGCAACGGCGAGCACGCCGAGGATGAGAAATTCACGGGCGTTCAGATCATCGAGTGAGGCCACGCCATCGTTCGCAACTGGGCCGAAGATCACCCGCTTGACGAGCCACAATGTGTAGGCAGCTCCCAAGATCAAGGTCGTTGCGGCGAGGAACGCATACCAGAAGTTCGCCTTGAAACTCGCGATGATGACGAGGAACTCACCCACGAATCCCGAGGTGCCAGGCAAGCCGGAGTTCGCCATGGCGAAGAGCACCATGAAGGCGCCGAACATCGGCATACGATTGATCACACCGCCATAAGCGGAAATCTCTCGGCTGTGCAGGCGGTCATACAGCACGCCGACACAGAGGAACATCGCGCCGGAGATCAAACCGTGCGACACCATCTGAACCATCGCACCATCGATTCCCATACCTGCGCCCTGCAGATCGCCCGTGTTCGCCGCGATGTCGAACACCAGGAAGCTGCCGAGAGTCACGAAACCCATGTGCGCAATGGACGAGTACGCGATCAGCTTCTTCATGTCGCTCTGCACGAGCGCGACAAATCCGATGTACACAACAGCGATCAGAGACAAGACGATGATGAGCATGTCGAGTTCGCGCGCTGCATCCGGCGTTACCGGCAGCGAGAAACGCAAGAAGCCGTAGCCGCCCATCTTGAGCATGATCGCCGCCAGTACGACGGACCCTCCAGTCGGCGCCTCAACGTGCGCGTCTGGCAACCAAGTGTGCACGGGGAACATCGGGATCTTCACCGCGAAGGCCGCGAAGAACGCCAGGAAGATCCAATACTGCTCGGTCAAGGTGAGCGGCAGATCATGGAAGGTCGCAATGTCGTAGGTACCGGCTTGGACGTACATGTAGATCAT
>JALRHE010000362.1 GCA_023253235.1 Steroidobacteraceae bacterium | reverse complement strand
AGTTTGTTGTTGGCGGATAAGCCTGGACGGGCTATATTGATCTTGCTCCGTATCGCTTTGGCTTGATGCGGTCCCGCCTCAACGTTCCCGCCGCTGGCCGGAACCCCCCATTGTGAAAAGATAATGACTGCTATTGCTGAGCTGAAAGAAATCAAGCTTCAGGATCTCAAGTTGAAGACGCCGGCGGAGCTGGTGTCTCTGGCCGAAGAGCTGGAGGTCGAGAACGCAAGTGCGCTGCGCAAGCAGGAGCTGCTCTTTGCCATACTGAAAAATTTGGCCAACCGCGAAGTTGAGATCATTGGCGAGGGCGTCGTCGAGGTTTTGCAGGATGGCTTCGGTTTCCTGCGTTCGGCAGACGGCTCTTATCTCGCGGGTCCAGATGACATCTACATCAGCCCGGCGCAGATCCGTCGTTTCAATCTGCGTACTGGCGACAGCATCTCGGGTCTCATCCGTCCGCCCAAAGATGGCGAGCGTTACTTTGCGTTGCTGAAGGTCGGCGAGATCAACTTTGATTCGCCCGAGAACGCGCGTAACAAGGTCTTGTTCGAAAACCTGACCCCGCTGCATCCGACCAAGCGTCTGAAGCTCGAGCGCGGCAATGGCTCGACCGAAGATCTCACGGCACGTGCGATCGATCTGTGCGCCCCGATCGGTAAAGGCCAGCGTGGATTGATCGTTTCGCCGCCGAAGGCCGGTAAAACGATGCTGCTGCAGAACATTGCAACAGCCATCACGGCCAATCATCCCGAGGTGTATCTGATCGTGTTGCTCATCGACGAGCGACCGGAAGAAGTCACCGAGATGCAGCGCACGGTCAAAGGCGAAGTGGTGTCATCCACCTTCGACGAACCGGCTGCTCGTCACGTGCAAGTTGCCGAGATGGTGATCGAGAAGGCCAAGCGCCTCGTCGAGCACAAGAAGGACGTGGTGATCCTGCTCGACTCGATCACGCGTCTGGCGCGCGCCGACAACACGGTCGTACCGAGCTCCGGCAAGGTGCTGACGGGTGGTGTCGACGCCAATGCGCTGCAGCGTCCCAAGCGATTCTTCGGTGCAGCACGCAACATCGAGGAGGGCGGCTCGCTGACGATCTTGGCGACTGCGCTGATCGATACTGGCTCGAAGATGGACGATGTGATCTACGAAGAGTTCAAGGGTACGGGTAACAGCGAAATCCACCTTGATCGTCGTATTGCCGAGAAGCGTGTCTTCCCGGCCATCAACATCAATCGTTCCGGCACGCGTAAGGAAGATCTCATCACCGATCCGGGTGAACTCGCCAAGATGTGGATCCTGCGCAAGCTGCTCCATCCGATGGACGAGCTCGCCGCCATCGAGTTCCTGCTCGACAAGATGAAGGACACGAAGACGAATTCGGAGTTCTTCGAGGCGATGAAGCGCTAAGTCGAATAGCCCGCGGGCAGTGCTGTCAGTGCTGCTCGCGGGCGATCGCGCGATAACCGATATCGCGCCGGCATTGCATGCCTTCCCAACTGATCTGATCGACCAATCGATACGCTGCCGTCTGTGCGGCTGACACGGTGCTGCCGAGGCCGACCGCGCACAATACTCTGCCGCCTGCAGTCACGACTGCTCCGTCACGCGACGCCGTGCCGGCATGAAATACTTTGCCTGGTAATGTCGCAGCGGCATCGAGTCCGTGAATCACATCGCCTTTGCGAACATCGTCAGGGTACCCGCCTGCGGCGAGCACGACGCCGAGCGCCGCGCGTGGATCCCAATCCATCGAAATCTGATCTAAGCGCCCGTCGAGCGCGGCTTCGCACAGCGCCGTCAGATCGGAGTTCAAGCGCATCATGATGGGCTGGGTTTCGGGGTCGCCGAAGCGGCAATTGAACTCGAGCACGTTCGGCGTGCCATCGGGATGGATCATGATCCCGGCATACAGAAAGCCCGTGTAAGGCATGCCATCGGCGGCAAGTCCCGCGATGGTCGGCTCGATCACCTCGCGCATGATGCGCTGATGCATTTCCGGCGTGACGACCGGTGCTGGCGAATAAGCGCCCATGCCACCGGTGTTCGGACCGGTATCACCATCACCGATACGCTTGTGATCCTGTGAGGTGGCAAAGGGCAAGGCGTGCACGCCATCGGCGATCACGATGAAGCTCGCCTCTTCGCCCGGCAAGAATTCCTCGATGACCACCTCGGTACCCGCGCCGCCGAACTGACCTTCGAACATCGATCGCGCTGCCTCGATGGCTTCGTCGGCAGTGGCAGCGATGATCACGCCTTTGCCGGCTGCAAGACCGCTCGCTTTGACGACGATCGGGCTGCGCTGCCTACGTACCCAGTCGGCATCGAAGGTGTCTGCCGTGAAAGTGGCGTAAGCAGCGGTCGGGATGCCATGGCGCCGCAAGAATTCTTTGGTGAACGCCTTCGAGCCCTCGAGCTGCGCGGGCGCCCGACGGGGGCCGAAGCAGCGCAAGCCTGCGGCTTCGAAAGCGTCCACGACGCCGAGCACGAGCGGCGCCTCAGGGCCGATGATGGTGAGGTCGATAGCTTCGCGTTGGGCGAGTGTGACGAGTCCTGCGACGTCATCGGCGGCAACGGCGACATTGCGTAGTTTCGGCTCGCGAGCCGTGCCCGCGTTGCCGGGCGCAACCAAGACTTCTGTGACACGCGACGATTGCGCGCACTTCCAAGCGAGCGCATGTTCACGCCCGCCACTGCCGACGATCAGCACTTTCATCGTGCGATACCTCAGTGACGGAAGTGGCGCATGCCGGTGAAGACCATGGTCATGCCGTGCTCGTCGGCTGCAGCAATCACTTCGGCGTCACGCAAGCTACCGCCTGGCTGGATGACGGCGGCGATGCCGTATTCGGCGGCCACATCGAGGCCATCGCGGAAGGGGAAAAAAGCGTCCGATGCCATCACGGCGCCTTTGACTTCGAGTTTTTCGTCTGCTGCCTTCATGGCGGCCACGCGACTCGAGTAAACGCGGCTCATTTGACCCGCGCCAACGCCCACGGTGGCACGATCACGCGCGTAGACGATGGCATTCGATTTGACGAACTTGCAGACCTGCCAGGCGAAGAGCAGATCGTCGAGTTCGCGATCTGTCGGTTGTCGACGCGTTACGACTTTCAAGTCGCCGCGAGTCACCATGCCAAGATCGCGCGACTGCGCCAGCAAGCCGCCCGCCACGCTGCGATATTCGAACTCCGCGCCGACATCGCGCGGCATGCTGCCAAGCTCGAGCACGCGAACGTTAGGTTTGCCCGCCAGGACCGCACGAGCCTCTGTGCTTACTTGCGGTGCTGCGATCACTTCGACGAATTGTTTGCCGACGATGGCGGCTGCCAGCGCGGCATCGAGCGGTTGGTTGAATGCGATGATGCCGCCGAAAGCCGAGGTTGGATCCGTGCGGAACGCCTTCTCGTAGGCCTCGAGTAGCGTAGCGGCCGTCGCGACGCCGCAGGGATTGGCGTGTTTGACGATGACGCAGGCGGGTGTATTGAACTGGCGTACGCACTCGATGGCCGTGTCCGCATCGGCGATATTGTTGAACGACAGTTCCTTGCCCTGCAGTAGGGTGCTGCTGGCCACTGACGCGGCGCGTGGAGTGACCTCGCGATAGAAGGCGGCTTTCTGGTGTGGGTTTTCGCCGTAGCGCAGATCCTGCACCTTCTCGTAAACGAGCGGCAGCGACTGCGGGAAACTCGCTCCGGGTGCGGGACTGCGGCCCTGCAGGTAGCTCGCGACCATCGAATCGTAGCGTGCCGTATGCGCAAAAGCTTTGGCTGCGAGCCATGCGCGCAACTCGGGCGTCGTCGCTCCGTCGTTCGTGGCGAGAGCCTCGAGCACGGCAGCGTAGTCTTGCGGATCGACGAGCACCGTCACGGCATCATGATTCTTCGACGCTGCGCGAACCATAGCTGGACCGCCGATGTCGATGTTCTCGATCGCTTCGGAGTAGGTGCAGGCGGGGCGTGCGACCGTCTCCGCGAAGGGATAGAGGTTGACGGCCAACAAATCGATGCGATCGATGCCATGCAACGCCATCACGCTTTCATCCACTCCACGACGACCGAGTAATCCGCCGTGAATCTTGGGATGCAGGGTTTTGACACGCCCATCCATGATTTCGGGGAAGCCGGTGTGCTGGGCGACTTCTTTGACTGCAATGCCCTGCTCGGTCAGTAGCCTGGCCGTACCGCCGGTAGAGAGAATCTCGACGCCGCGATCGGCGAGTGCTTTGGCAAACTCGACGACACCGGACTTGTCGGAAACGGAGATGAGAGCTCGACGAATGGTGACAGGCATGGGTTAGTTCGCTGTAAGACCGAATTCACGAAGTTTGCGGCGCAACGTGGCGCGATTGATGCCGAGCAAATCGGCAGCGCGAGTCTGGTTGCCGTCGGTGTGTTTCAGCACCACTCGAAACAACGGCTCCTCGACTTCGCGTAGCACCAGATCGTAGAGGCCCGAGGTGTGATGACCATCGAGGGACTTGAGGTAGTGTTCGAGTGCGCGCTCGGTGTGGTCGCGCAGAAGAAAGTCACTGCCCGTTGAGTTGTCCGCTGTCATCGGCGCTCCAGAGATCAAAATATTCTTGCGCACACGCGAACTGCAGCGACGTCGATTCGGCTGCCATGAACCGGGCGCGAGCCGCGGCGGGTTCATCGAGCAGCCGGGAATACCAGCCGAGGTGTTTGCGGGCGATTCGCAGGCCGGATTCTTCGCCGTGGAAGGCATAGATATCCTGCAAATGCCCAAGAACTATATCACGCAGTTCTAGCCGGGAGAGTGGGGCGGGTTTGCTACCGTTCGTCAGCAGGCCGTTGATGTCGCGAAAAATCCACGGCGCGCCGTGTGCTGCTCTGCCGATCATGACACCAGAGGCGTGGGTGCAAGCGAGAACCGCCTGCGCCTTCTCGGCCGAGTCGATGTCGCCGTTGGCCAACACCGGAATGCGCACGCCGGCACGGATGGCACGGATGGTGTCGTATTCCGCTGACCCCTCGTAGAAGTCCGCACGGGTACGGCCATGGATGGCGAGTGCTGCAATACCGCTAGCCTCTGCGATACGCGCCACGCTTGGGCCATTACGGTGTTCGCGATCCCAGCCGGTACGGGTTTTGAGCGTCACGGGAATCCCGGAGGTGCTGACGGCGGCGACGACTGCTTCGAGGATGCGGGCGATCAGCGGCTCGTCCTGCATCAGCGCCGAACCACACAAGCGATTGCAAACTTTTTTGGCAGGACAGCCCATGTTGATGTCGATGATCTGCGCGCCGAGATCCACGTTTCGACGAGCAGCTTCAGCGAGTGCCGCGGGTTCTGCGCCCGCTAGTTGCACGATACGAGGTTCCGGCTCGCCCTCGTGATTCATTCTTTGACGAGACTTACGTGAGCTCCAAAGACGCGTGTCGGAGGTGATCATCTCCGAGGCGGCCATCGCGGCACCCAAACGCCGCGCGAGAATGCGAAAGGGCCGATCGGTGATGCCGGCCATAGGCGCGAGCACTGCGGGTGCTTTGACGTTCCAGCGGCCGATCTGGAATGCGCTTTGAGGGGCTTCGTTATCCACGACGCTGACCGACGAGGCAAGTCCAGCCATCCAGCGTTCGCCAGCGACTCAAAGGTACGAGAGCCGAGTAGGCACGAATGACCTCGTCGGCCTGTTCGTCGAGCAGGCCCGCCAGTACGAGGATGCCATCGTTGGTGAGTAGTGCCGTCAGCCTAGGTGCCAATTCGCAGAGGGGTCCGGACAAAATATTGGCGAGTACGATCTTGGCGCCGCCCCGATTGGCGACGAGAGTCGAAAGTTCATCGGCTGATGCGACGCAGTGCAGCGCATCGGCGACGCCGTTCAGCGCCGCGTTGTCGCGACTGGCGATGAGCGCTTGCGGGTCGATGTCGTGTGCATAGGCTGCTCGCGTACCCAAACGCAGTGCCGCGATGGCGAGGATGCCCGAGCCGCAACCATAATCGACCAGGCACTCATCCTCGGCCAACAGCGCATCGCCCGCGAAACGGGAGTCGAGAAACTCGAGGCAAAGACGCGTGGTGGGATGGGTGCCGGTGCCGAAGGCAAGGCCAGGATCGAGCGTCACCACGACAGCGCCTTCGGCATCGACCGTCGCATGCGTCGGGCAGATCCAAAGACGCCGACCAAACTGTAGCGGATGAAAGTCCCGCAGCCACTCGCGCTCCCACGCCTTCTCTTCGATCGCTGCGATCGTCAAGCGTGAGCGCTCGATGCCGAGGCGGGTGCAGAGGTGATCACACAAGGCATCGACGGCCGCGGTATCGTCGATCGAGCCCATGAAAATTGCCTGCAAGCGCGTGGCAGGCCAGAGACGCACTTCACCCGGCGCAGGCTCGAGTATCGCATCGTCGCGTTGATCGGTCAGAACGACCGACACGGCGCCCGAGTCGAAGCAGGTTTCCTCGACGAACTCGGCGTCGAGCCCGTCGAGATCGAGCGTGATCGCAAGCTGAGACACGGCTGATTTATTTGAGGCCGAGTCGACGCTCGAGATAGTGGATGTCGAGGCCGCCTTGCGCGAACGCTGCGTGTGCCAGGATCTCCTGATGCAGCGCCGCATTCGTCTTGATGCCTTCGACCACCATTTCCGCGAGCGCATTGCGCATGCGTGCGATGGCGACATCACGATCCTCGCCGTAGGAGATCAGCTTGGCGATCAGCGAATCGTAATGTGGCGGCACGCTGTAGCCTGAATACATATGACTATCCACGCGAATCCCAGGGCCGCCCGGCGCATGCCACAGGCGAACGGGACCGGGTGAGGGCATGAACGTTTTGGCATCTTCGGCGTTGATGCGGCACTCGATGGCATGGCCGCGCAGGACGATGTCGTCCTGCTTCCAGGGGAGAGTTTCTCCCGAGGCGATCCGCAACTGCGCTTTGACGAGATCGATTCCCGTGATGATTTCCGTTACGGGGTGCTCGACCTGGATGCGCGTGTTCATTTCGATGAAGTAGAACTCGCCGTCCTGATACAGGAACTCGAGTGTGCCAGCGCTGCGATAGCCGACCGCGCGACAGGCTTCAACGACGCGCTCGCCCATCTTGGCGCGCTGCGCCGACGTGATGCCGGGCGCGGGCGCTTCCTCGATAACTTTCTGATGACGCCGCTGCATCGAGCAGTCGCGCTCACCGAGATGAATGACATTGCCGTGATGATCAGCGAGTACCTGGAACTCGATATGCCGTGGCTTCTCGAGGAACTTCTCCATGTAGACCTGATCGTTCCCGAAAGCGGCAAGCGCCTCCGAGCGAGTCACGCCGATCGAATGCACGAGCGCAGCCGGGTTGTGTACGACGCGCATACCGCGTCCGCCGCCACCGCCCGACGCTTTGATGATCACCGGGTAGCCGATTTCTTTGGCGATGCGCAGGTTCTCGTCGTTGTCGAGACCGAGCGGCGCGCCCGAGCCCGGCACGCAGGGCACGCCGGCTTCTTTCATGATGCGGATCGCCGAAACTTTGTCGCCCATCATGCGGATCGTCTCGGCCTTCGGGCCGATGAACACGAAACCGCTCTTCTCGACCCGCTCCGCGAAGTCCGCGTTCTCGGAGAGGAAGCCGTAGCCGGGGTGAATGGCCTGGGCGTCGGTCACCTCGGCGGCCGAGATGATGGCCGGCACGTTCAGGTAGCTGAGCGCCGAGGAGGCCGGGCCGATGC